>SLAV01000190.1 GCA_007126655.1 Haloferula sp.
ATCGACTGGACGCCGTTCTTCCACGCCTGGGAACTCCGCGGCGTCTGGGACCGTGAAAAACAGGTTCTCAAAACCAAGAACGCCGAGGGCGCCGCCGAGGCCGCCAAACTCCACAAGGAGGCCCTCGAATGGATCGACCGCATCCTCGCCGAAGATCGCTTCCAGGCACGCGGCATCTACGGCTTCTTCCCCGCCAACGCCGATGGCGACGACATGATCATCTGGACCGACGACACCCGCTCCACCGAGCGCACCCGTTTCCACGCCCTGCGCCAGCAGATCAAGAAGACCACCAACAAACCCAACGTCGCCCTCAGCGACTGGGTCGCAAAGGAAGGGGCCGACTACCTCGGCGGCTTCGTCGTCGGCATCCACGGCGCGCACGAATTCGCGGACGAACTCGATGCCGCGCACGACCCGTACGGCTCCATCATGGTCAAGGCCATCGCCGACCGCTTCGCCGAGGCCTTCGCCGAATACCTCCACCACAAGGCCCGCGTCGATTGGGGCTACGAAACCGAATCCGAACTCACCCACGACCAGCTCATCCACGAGAAATACCAGGGCATCCGCCCCGCGCCCGGCTACCCCGCCCAGCCCGACCACACCGAAAAACCGATCCTCTTCGACCTCCTCGGCGCGGAACCCGCCACCGGCGTCTCCCTCACCGAAAGCTGCGCCATGCACCCCGGCGCCGCCGTCTGCGGCCTCTTCTTCTCCCACCCGGAGAGCCACTACTTCTCCATCTCCGAACTCCAGCGCGACCAGATCGAGGAATACGCCGGACGCAAGGGAATCAGCATCGAGGAGTGCGAGAAATGGCTCGCACCGTGGATGGGCTACACCCCGTGAGCCACGGCGCACAAGCAATCGCCGCTTGCCCCGCGCGTCGGGCCGGAGTATCCAGATTCCATGCGCAGAAGTCTTGCCATCACCTCCGCCCTGCTTATCCCGATCACAATCGCGCCCGGAGGGGATGCATCATATCCCGCGCCTCTAAAGCCCGAGGAAGCCGAACCCGATGCGCCTTTCGTTCCCATCGACGTGACACGCGCAACCTACACGTTCACGGGAAACATGAGCCTCGACCGCGGTCCGGGAAGCCTTGATGCGCATCAGGTCGAGATGCGCCAACTGCTCAGCAACCGCCTTCTCGAGGTCGGCGGATGGTCGTTGCTGCCCGTGGCGACCTACTCCTTCACGTCCCTCGATTTCTCGGGCACCGCTCCGGGATTCGCCATCGAAAACGAGGACGTGCACACATTCTCCTTCAACCAGTTCTTTTTCCGCACGCCCGGCGGAGACAGCCCGTGGCTTTTAGCCGGCTGGGGCCGGGCTTCCCTTTCGAGCGACTTCCAGCATCTCACCGGCGACGCCTTTTTCTTCGACGCCGCCGCGATCGCCGCCTACCGCGTCAGCGAACGCTTCACCATCGGCGCCGGAGCCGCGGTTTTCGACATCGGCGGCGATCCCTCGTTCATTCCCTCGGTCAATTTCGACTGGCAGGTCAGCGATGACTTCCGCTTCGGCATCTACGGTCCGTTCTTCACGGCCAACTACGATCACGGAAACGACTGGGAATTCGGCATCCGTGGCGAACCGGGCGGCGGCAGTTGGAACATCCGCGATGCCGCCGGAGACTCGCGCACGCTCGACTTCTCCTCATACCGCGTCGGCATCAACGCCAACCGGCGCCTCCACGACAATTTCTGGCTGGGAGCCATGGTCGGCACCACGCTCGGCAACCAGATCGAAGTGCGCGACCGCCGCGGAGGCAACCGCTTCAAAACCGACCTCGGCGAAAGCCTCTTCGCCCAAATCGTCCTGCGACTACGCATCTGGTAGCACTCACAAATATATTATCGATTTAGATCGAAATAGTTGGCGTGTATCTTTTTTCATATTTGCATTGAGTTTGAACGCCGGTTTCACCCGGCGCCCCCAGCGGATCCCGGCTTGCGGAATTACCGCACCGGGCTCCTCAGGAACGCGCGCACGTGAGGCCAGGTCCGACACAGTGTATCGTAACCGGCCTCCATTGCAAGCAGTGGGTTTGAAACCTTTGATGGGAGTATTCGTATCCCTCGGTAAGTGCCTTGCTTGCGTTGCGTCCTGCCCACTCCTTTGCCTTGCCTCCACCGGACAGGCCGGTGAAGACGTGTGAACGGCGTTACCGTCTCTGACTACCATGGGCGGGTCTGACTCCCGGAATATCCTATGCACGTCTTCTTTGGGTTGAGCGCGCTCGTCCTTCGGAAATCTCTCGATTTCTTCCGGTGCATACTCCGGGCCTCCCGGGTTCAAGGTGCCGACTATGGAAAAAACGAGCGCATCGCCTTCCATACCGGCAGGCTTTGCTTAGGAGATCCTCGGAAATAACATCGCTGACCGCACCGCATCACCAACGCACTGCCCCATCCGGCCACGCCAACAGGCCGGCATCTCGTGGCTCACTCGCCGCCCGCAGGCCCCTCGTTCCAGAGGATGAACGTCCCGCTCTTGCCGGCGGCGGCGATGTCCGGGCGGCCGTTGCTATTCAAATCTCGCACCACGAGCTGCAGGCCGGTGCCGGGGCCGACCTCGGCGTCCGGGGGACTCACCGCGATCGGGTGTCGGATGAATTTCTCCTCCTCCGCGTTCCATTTGTAGGCATACACCACCGGGCCGTCGTCAGCGCCGGGATCCCCGCCGCCGTGGCCGTAGTAACGCTTGCCGGTGATGAGTTCCTTGTTTCCGTCGCCGTCGAGATCGTGCCAGGCCAGGACGTGGGCCTGCGACCAACTGTCGTCGATCATGTGCTTCCTCCATTGCAGTGTGCCGTCTTCCGCAGGTTTCAACTGCTTCTTCCAATACAACCCGTAATCGTGGCCGTTGCCCCAGATGATGTCATTGCGACCGCTGCCATTCACATCCACCAACAGCGCCGGGATCGACATGAACGGCTTGGTCCACACCTGGTGATGTTTCCATCCGCCATCCTCCAGCCGTTCATACCAGCCGTTCTTGTAGATGATGTCGTTGCGGCCGCTGCCGTTCAGGTCGCCCACGCCGACGCCGTGGCCGTTGGTGTTCTCACCGCCTTCCATCACCGTCACCATTTCCACCTCCG
>SLAV01000300.1 GCA_007126655.1 Haloferula sp.
CCTGTATCCGAAGAAGCCCTTGATGACGCGACCCACGTCTTCGCGATGACACGGGCGCATCTCGACATGCTCGAGCGGGAGTTCCCCCGGTATTCCGACAAATTCCACCTCGCCTGCGAGTTCGCCGACGTTGATGGCAACGGCCCGGGCGCGGACGTGCCGGACCCCATCGGCATGGGACGCGGCGCATACGAGGCCGTCGCCGACGTCCTCGAAACCGCGCTCCCCATGGTCATCGCCTACATCGACCAGACGACGGGGGATTGATAACCGCCCCAGCATCACAATGTCCGCGGGCAGCAGGTCGTCCACGGCGAGCGGCAGTGGCGGAAATTCCAATGCGCCGCACACCGGGTTTGCGTCGCGATCCGTCTCCACGCCCGTCTGATAGGAAATCCCGCGCCCGTGAAACAAGGGAATACCGCAGCGCGATAGCCCTCATGCCCAGCAGCTCCCGCCGCGCCATGAATTGAATCGACAACGGATGCCGCTCCGTGGACGCTCCGGGCTACCCGCTGGACGAGCATGAACGGCAACGAGGCGAAAAAAAACTGGAACCCTCCGGTATTGGCGGGCGCGTTTGTGACGACGGCGGTGCTCACGCTGAGCTGGTTTGTTCCCGGCCCGTGGCGCGACGCGTGGGACGCGGTGGACGAGGCCGTCTTTTTCGCGTTGAACGGCATCCTCGCGGACAACCGGTCGATGGCGGTGTTCTGGGCGCTGGCGAACAACCGGGCGTTCGACCTGGTGCCGGCGGTGCTGTTCCTCATGCTTTTCTGGCGCTACATGGCGCACGGCGGGCCGGAGGAGGGGGTGCTGGAGCGGGTCGCCGCCTGCGGGCTGTTCGTGGCCTACGTGGTCGCGGCCACACAGATCCTCGACCAGATCGTCCTGAACATCGCGCGCCCGAGCCCCTCGCTGGTGCTGGAACCCGCGCACCGGATCACCGAGATGGTGCCGTGGATCCGCAGCAAGGACTCCTCGCTGCACAGCTTTCCCGGCGACCACGGCACCGTTTCGATCATGTTTTCGATCTGCCTGATCCGTTGTTTCGGCCGGCGCGCGGTGTGGTGGGGTGTGGGTTTGGTGCTGCTCTCCACCCTGCCGCGGATGGTCGGTGGCGCACACTGGCTGAGCGACGTGCTGGTCGGCTCGCTGGTGGTTGCCCTGGCCCCGCTGGCGGTCGCCTTCGCCACGCCGCTGCACGCCGCGCTGGTGGGCCGGATCGCCGCGCTGGTGCGGCGGTTGACGCCGTGGGCCGATCCGTTCGCGCGCCGGTTCTTCTCCGCCGCCACCCCGCCGCTGGTGGGCAAGGGCGTGTGCATGGGCACCGCCGACATCATTCCCGGCGTGAGCGGCGGCACCATGGCCTACATCCTCGGCATCTACGAGCGGCTGCTCGGCTCGATCACCGTCTTCAACCGCGATTGGTTCCGCAACCTGGCGCGCCTGAAGATCCGCGAGTCGCTGGCGGAGATCCCGTTCCTGTTCCTCGCGCCGCTCGGCTTCGGCATCCTGCTCGCGGTCTGGATCTTCACCAAGATGATCCCGCTCCCGTATTTCGTGCAACACCACCCCGAGCCGGTTTACGGACTGTTCTTCGGGCTGGTCGGCGGATCGGTGGTCCTGCTGCTGCGCCGCCACGCCCGCCCGCGGGTGGCGGACGGCGCGATGATCGCCGCAGGCATCGCGATCGGCGTCGTGATCGTCTCGCTGGTGCCCGCGAGCACGCCCGACGCCGCGTGGTTCATCTTCCTCTCCGGCATGCTCGCCATTTCGGCGATGCTGCTGCCGGGGATTTCCGGCTCGTTCATCCTGCTGATCCTCGGGAAATACGCGCTGGTGCTCGGTGCCATCGGCGATCTCGACCTGCGCGTGCTTGTCCCCTTCGCCCTCGGCTGCGGCACCGGCCTGCTGGCCTTCGCCCACGGACTCAAGTGGCTGCTCAGCCGCTACAACCACGCCATGCACCTGGTGATCACCGGCCTGCTCATCGGCACGCTGCGCGCGGTGTGGCCGTTCCAGGAACGGACCTACGCCGTGGTGCGGGACAAGGAACGGCTCGTCGCCAGCGAGCCTTTCTGGCCCGCGGCCGACGCCTGGCTCGGCCCGGCCGGCCTGATGATGCTGCTCGGTTTCGCGATCATTTACGCGCTCGCCCGCGTGAGCCGCGAGCACCGCCCGTGAACCCGCCCGCCCATCCCGCGCCGGAACGAAAAAACAGGCCCGTCACGCGCCGGATCGGGTGCGGGACAAAAAAGTCAGCCTGGACATCACAGGGTCAGTCTGGGCCACCAAGGAGCGGCGAACCTCCTTCGCCGATGCGGATGAAGAGCCGATGGATGGACTTTTCAGGCCCTTCATCGTCCATCCATCCTCACGGCGATGATGGATCGCCCATTGGCGATGATGGATCGCCGCTCCTTGATTTTATGTCCTGCACTCCGCCGGATCCGGGACCGCATCGGCGGGCTTGAAATGCCCCGGCCAATCCCTACCCTGCGCATGCCGCATGCAACTTTCCGCCATCATCGAAGCCCTGCTCGTCGCCTCCGAATCGCCGCTGGCCGCCGAGGAAATCGCGCGTCTCGTGCGCTCCCGCGTCGCCGAAGCCGAGGATGTGCGCGCCTGCGAAACCGAGGACGGCAACGACCCGGAGGCCATGCCCGATTGGCTCGCCGCCCTGGCCGCCACCTCCGCCGAAGACGTCTCCGGGGCCATCACCGCGCTCAACGCCCACTACCAGGAAACCGGCCGCGCGTTCACCGTCCTCGAACGCGCCAAGGGCTGGAAGCTTTACACCCGCGCCGAATACGGCGAGTTCGTGCGCCAGATGTTCCCCGGCCGCAAACCCGAGCGCCTCAGCGGCCCGGCCATGGAGACGCTCGCCATCATCGCATACCGCCAGCCCATCACCAAGGCGGCCATCGAGGCGGTGCGCGGCGTCTCCTGCGACGGCATGGTGCAGAAGCTGCTCGACCGCGACTTGATCCGCATCGGCGGCCGCGCCGAACTCCCCGGCCGCCCGCTCCTTTACGAGACGACCGACCTGTTTTTCGAGCACTTCGGCATCCGCACCATCGACGACCTGCCGAACGCCTCCGAACTCCGCCGCGTGAAACTCCCCGAAGCCCCGGAGGAAAACCCGGAGCAGCCCGAACCCGAAGGGGAAAATGCCGACCCCGGCGCACAGCCCGAACCCGGCACAACGCAAGCGGAATCCAATAGTGTCCCTGCGGAGCCCGACGCCGCCCCGGCGGAATCCGATACAACTCCCGAGAAAAAACCCGCCGCGCCGTCCGCCACCCCCGAGAAACCCAACACCCCGTGAACCTCGACGACATCCGCAGGCGCATCGACGCCATCGACCACCAGTTGCT
Source organism: Haloferula sp. (assembly GCA_007126655.1). Classification (GTDB taxonomy): domain Bacteria; phylum Verrucomicrobiota; class Verrucomicrobiia; order Verrucomicrobiales; family Akkermansiaceae; genus Luteolibacter. The sequence continues at coordinate 3,381 of SLAV01000300.1, forward strand.
CGACCTGCTCAGCCAGCGCGCCGATCTCGTCCACGAGGTCGGGGAGGTGAAGAAACGCGACGACCTGCAGATCTATGCACCCGACCGCGAGCAGGCCCTGCTCGACCGCCTCGTCGAAATGAACCGGGGCCGCCTGCCGGAGAAATCCATTCGCGCGATCTACCGCGAGATCATGTCCGCCGCGCTCGCGCTGGAGGACCACCTCCGCATCGCCTACCTCGGCCCCGAGGGCACCTGGACGCACCAGGCCGCGATCAAGAAATTCGGCCACTCCGTCGATTACCTGCCGCAGGCGAATTTCGCCGAGGTCTTCGACCTGGTCACCCGCCGCAAGGCGAGCTACGGCGTGGTCCCGATCGAGAATTCGACCGAAGGCGCGGTTTCCCACACGCTCGACCTGTTCGTCGATTCGCCGCTTCATATCTGCGCGCAGATCCTGCTGCGGATCGAGAACGGCCTGATGGCCGCGATCCCGCGAGAGAAGATCAAGACGCTCTATTCGCACCCGCAGGTCTTCGGCCAGTGCCGGTCGTGGATTCTCCGGCACATGCCGCACGCCGATCTCGTCGAGGTCTCGTCCACCACCAAGGCCGCCGAAATCGCCCGCGACCGTGCCGACGAGGGGGCCGCCGCGCTCGGCGGCGCGCTCGCCGCCCGAATCTACGGCCTCACCCTGATCGAGGAGGCGATCCAGGACCGCGCCACCAACACCACCCGCTTCCTCGTCATCGGCGAGAAGACCTGCCCGTCCACCGGCAGGGACCGCACCTCCATCCTCTTCGCCATCCACGACCGCCCCGGCTCGCTGGTGAACGCCCTCAAGGCGTTCGACCAATTCCACATCAACATGTCGAAAATCGAGTCCCGCCCGTCCAGGCGGCGCGACTGGGAATACATCTTCTACGTGGACCTCTCCGGCCACTGCGAGGACCCCGCCGTCGCCGACGCCCTGGCCGAACTCGAAAAACACTGCTCGATGGTGAAACTGCTCGGATCGTATCCCGACACCGGTGAGTGACACCGCATCCAGAAGTCACCCGCGCGATTGGCTTCGGGCAAGTGGAGCATAGCGGAATCGAACCGCTGACCTTCTCATTGCGAACGAGACGCTCTACCAACTGAGCTAATGCCCCTTGCTCTTCACATGCGGAGGATATGCGCGGAATCGGCCGGGAAATCAAGCGCAAGTTGTTGATGTGACGGATGTGGGAGGAAATGGCTTGTTCAACCATGTCTGCGGAGCCGTTAGGCCGTCGCGGATATTTGCATTTCCGATCGCATGAACACCATTAAATGGCCAGGCAAAAATCCTTCCGCTCCCGCCGGAAATCCGGCAGACGCCAAAGTGCTTTTTGTGGCCATTTCCCGGTAAGTTCGTCAGGAGTGCAGTGCCTCCTTTGTGCTGCGGCTCGTGCGAAAATCCTCCATGGGCGACACCCACCCGACGCTCACGCGAAGATCGCGCGGACGGGTTCGCCTTTGTCGGCGATCTTGAACGGGCGGCGGGTGGGCGACATGATGACGAGTTCGTGGGGCAGGCCGAGGGCGTGGGCGATGGTGGCGTTGAAGTCGGGGATGGTGACGGCGTCGCGGCTGACGCGGGTGGCGGTGCGGTCGGTCTCGCCGTGGACGGCGCCGCCCTTGACGCCGCCGCCGGCGAGCAGGGTGGTGAAGGCGGCGGGGTGGTGGTCGCGTCCGTCGCTGTGGTGCTCCTTGATCTCCGGCGTGCGGCCGAACTCGGTGGAGACGACGACGAGCGTCTCGTCGAGCTTGCCGCGTTTCTCGAGGTCGAGGATCAGGGCGGCGAACGCCTGGTCGAATTCGCGGCAGCGGCCTTCGACGCCGGTGAAGTTGTCGTAGTGGGTGTCCCACCCGCCGAGGTTCACCTCGACGAAGCGCACGTCGTGCTCGACGAGGCGGCGGGCGAGCAGGCAGCCCTGGGCGAAACGCCCGCCGCCATACATGTCGCGGGTGGCGCGGGATTCCAGGTCGAGGTCGAAGGCCTTGAGATCCTCGGAGTCCATGAGCTTCACGGCGTCCTGATAGAGCTGCTCGTAGGCCTTGACGTCGGCATTCGGGTAGCGGCCGTGGAAGTCGCGGTTGAGGCGGTCGGCGAGTTCGAGGCGGCGGGCGAAGTCGTCGTCTTCCACGCCGTCGGGTCGGCGGCAGTCCTTGAGGCCGTCCTCGGGCCGGCCGATGGGGGCGGCGGCGTATTTCGCGCCGAAAAACCCGCCGCCGGTGAGTTCGGCCGGGGTGTTCACGGCGACGAAGCCGGGCAGCTCGGGGTGGAGGCGTCCGCCGAGCTTGAGCACCCAGGAACCGAGCGACGGATGCCGGATGGTGCCGCGCAGGTTGTAGCTGGTGTGCATGAGATACTGGCCCTGCTCGTGCGCGCCCTGGGTGGAATTCATCGAGCGGATCAGGCAGCAGCGGTCCATCACCTTGGCGGTGTGCGGCAGGTAATGGCCGATCTGCACGTCGTCGGCGCTGGTGTCGATGGCGGTGGTGGAGCCCATCACCCGGCGGGCGCGGGGCTTGGGATCGAAGGTGTCGAGGTGGCTCATGCCGCCGTGCATGAAGAGGTAGATGACGTGTTTGGCCTTTGCGCCGGAGCGCACTCCGCCGGGCGAGGCGCTGCCGAGCGACGCGCCGAACATCGGGAAAAGACACACTCCGAGGCACTTCCGCGCGACGTTCGACATGAACTGGCGGCGGGTGAATTCATCGGCATTGCGGGCGGGGTCATTCATGGCGGGCGCGGGGTTTGCGTTTACTGGAGGAAGAGGAATTCGGAGGACATGACGAGGGCGGCGGCGAGGTTGCGCACGCCGCGGTCGCCGCGGGCTTCGACTTCCTCGACCATCCACTCCATTTCGTTATCGGTTGGCGGGCGGCTGAGAATGGCGAGGCAGAGCAGGCGGACGCGCTCTTCGGCCGAATCCACCCCGCGCAGGCCGCGGTAAATTGGCGCGTCCGCGTTGTTGACGAGCCGCTGTTGGACGAAGCCGTTCATCAGGGTGAGCACCTGGCCGACATTGGGTTCGCGGGTGGACGACTCGACCACCTCGCGGTCGGACTGGCCGAAGAGGTGGAGGAAATGCCCGCGCGGCGCGGGCGACGGCAGTTCGGAGGCGCGGATCAGGCCGCGGCGGGGGCGAGGAGTGGCGCGGGCGCCCGCCATTTCCATGGCCGCGCCGGATTCGGAACCGGAGTATCCGTCGTTGCGGATTTTCCCCATGAGGTCGTCGAAATAGCGGCGCATCTCGCGTTCGGACGAGATCGCGTGGACCTCGGCGGCGAGCTGGGTCATGGTTTTCCTGCCGACGAGGATCGGGCGGCCGCGGAGGTAGATGGTGTCGTCGAGCACCGGGTGGAGGTCGAGGTCGGGATTGCCGCCGGCGAGGGTGACCAGCGAATCCCAGAGCTGCTCGGCGGACAGACGCTCGATCTTGCGTCCGTGGAAGTCGTCGCCGCCGTGGACGGTGGACGGGTTCGGATTGGTCTCGAACCGGTAGGTGCGGGTGAGCAGCAGGACGTGCTGGAAGGCGCGCAGGTCGTAATCCAGCTCCACCATGAGGTCGGCGAGATACTCGAGCAGCGCGGGGTGGTGGCTGGCTTCGGGCGGCTGGTAGTCGTCGATGGGTTCGGTGATGCCGCGCCCCATCACGCGCCGCCACATGCGGTTGGCGATGACGGCGGGAAACTGCCGTTCGGTGCGCGCGGTGATCCATTCGGCGAGTTGTTCGCGGCCGTCGTCGTGATCGCGGCGCGGGGACATGCGCACGGTGCGGCCGAACGGCGTGCGCGCGCCGACGACGTCGCCGGGCCGGGCGTTGCGGTATTGGTAGTCGGACGGGATCGTGATTTTCCCGTCGCCGCCGCCTTCGAGCGACATGCGGTGCACGGTGTCGCGGATCATGCGGGCGACGCGGTATTCCTCGCTCGGGGTCTCGCTGGCGTCGCGCAGTTCCCGCAGCAGCGGCTGCAGGTGGTTGCTGTTCATTTCCCGCTGGCCGTGGGTGAAGGCGGCGAGCCGGTAGAAATCCCGGCGGTTTGTGTCGCCGAACGGGTCGTCGTGGCACTGGGCGCACTCCATGCGCTTGCCGAGGAAAACGCGCATCGAGTTGGCGAGGTTGTCGTGGGGCATGCCGCGGTCGCGGGCGTAGTAGCCGACGGCGGCGTTTTCCGGATCCCACCCGTCGCCGCGGCTGGCGATGAGGCGGCGGGTGAACTCGTCCCACGGCATGTTTTCGTGCATCGCGGTGCGCACCCAGTGGCGGTAGGGTTCAAGCGACGTGCCGCGGTTCCGGTCCTGGAGGCGGATGAGGTCGAACACCCAGTTGGAGAGGTGGCTGGAGTATCCCGGCGAATCGAGCAGCAGGCCGACAAGGGCCTCGCGCTTTTCGGGCGAGTCGGATTCGAGAAACGCGGTGGTCTCCTCCAGCGTCGGCACGCGGCCGATGACGGTGAGGTAGGTGCGGCGCAGGAATTTCGCGTCATCGACGACGGGCGGCACCGCGAGGTGTTTGTCGCGGTAGAAGGCGGCGATGTGGCGGTCGATTTGGAACGCCGCCTCCCGCAGGCGCTCGTGGTCCGCCGGATTGCCGGGTGTCGCCATGGCCGCGCCCGGGGCGAGCAGCAGGCCAACGGCGAACAGGGCGTGAATAGGACGAATCAACACAAGACCCTCATACTCGGCCATTCACACCGTCGTTTCAAATTCATTTTCAGGCCCTCTCCGAAGCCGCTTGCATCCGCGATAGGGATGCCATTGACTCGCGCGCCCACCAGCCATGGCACTGATCGTCCAGAAATTCGGCGGCACATCCGTCGGAACCACCGACCGCATCCGCAACGTCGCCGAGAGAATCAAACGCGTCCGCGACGATGGCAACCAGGTGGTTGCGGTGGTTTCCGCGATGGCGGGCACGACGGACCGCCTGATCGCGATGGCAAACGAATTCGGTGCGCCGCCGCCGGACCGCGAGCTGGACGTCCTGCTGGCCACCGGCGAGCAGCAGTCGATCGCCCTGCTGGCCATGGCCCTGAACGCCATCGGCGTGCCGGCCGCCTCGGTAACGGGACGCCAGGCGGGCATCCGCACCACGGGGTCCCACACGCGCGGACGCATCCTCGACATCGACCCCGCGCACATGCGCGCCATGCTCGGCGCGGGCCGGTCGCTGGTGGTGGCCGGCTTCCAGGGCGTCGCCCCGGACGGGGTGATCCACACGCTGGGCCGCGGCGGCTCCGACCTGACGGCCATCGCCGTGGCCGCGGCACTCAAGGCCGATGTGTGCCAGATCCTCACCGACGTGGACGGGGTTTACAGCTGCGACCCGCGCGTCGTGCCGAACGCCCGCAAGCTGCCGGAAATCTGCTACGACGAAATGCTTGAGATGGCTTCGTCCGGGTCGAAGGTGATGCAGTCCCGCTCGGTCGAGTTCGCGAAGAAATACGGCGTCGTCTTCGAAGTGCGCTCCTCCCTCAACGACAACCCAGGAACCATCGTGTTAGAAGAACATCCCACCATGGAGAACGTCGTGATCCGCGGCGTCTCGATCGAACGCTCGCAGGCGCGGGTGACCATCACCGGCATTCCCGACGAGCCGGGCATGTCGGGCCTGATCCTCGGCACGCTGGCCGCCGCGGAGATCAACCTCGACATGATCGTCTCGAACATCGCGCACGACGGCCAGGCGCGCCATTCGTTCACCATGCACTCGAACGACCTCGGGCGCGCGCAGGCGGCGCTCAAGCCGGTGCTCGCCGAACTCGGCGAGGACGCCCGCGTCGAGACCGAGGCTGGCATCGCAAAGCTCTCCGCCGTGGGCATCGGCATGCGCACCCACTCCGGCGTCGCCGCCACCATGTTCAAGGCGCTGGGCGAGGCGGGCATCAACATCGGCATGATCTCGACCTCGGAGATCAAGATCGCCGTGACGGTGGACGAAACCCGGATCGAAGACGCCGCCAGGGCCGTTCATAATGCTTTCAAACTCGATCAACTGCCAAACTGACCCGGCGCGGCGCGTCCAGCGGATGCTTGGTGGCGCGTGTCTATTGCTTGCGATGGCCGCGTGCCGGCCCGTCGAAATGCCACCGCCGCCGCAGGCGGTGGCGGTCGGGCCGGAGGCGTCCGCAACGGCGGCAGCCGACCGGGCGGTCGCCACCCCGGTCGGGCCGGAGGCCGGGGGGGCATCCGCCGACCCTACGGACGCGCCGGTCCGTGCGCCGCAAGTGGTTTCGTGGTCTGCGGGCGGGTTGGCATTCGAGGGGGTGGCGTTCGATTCGCGCGGCCACCGGCTGCGGCTGGTGGACCAGGCGGGCGGTCCGGGATCGCTATTCGCCAACGCGGCGGAGGCCGCACGCGCGGCGGACGGACTCGCCGCGGTGAACGCAGGATTTTTCACGCCGGAGGGCGAGCCGCTCGGATTGGCCGTCGCCGCGGGCCAGGCGGCGGGGAATTGGAACCGCGAGTCCTCGCTGGCCGCGGGCATCTGGTATGAGGACGGGAGCGGCATCCAGCGGATCTCGCGACGCGGCGCTCTTGGCGCGGAGCGCGCGCGGCGCATGCCCGAGTTGCTGCAATCCGGCCCCATGCTCGTCGAAGACGGCCGGGCGGTGCGCGGATTGGGCGGCGGCGAACCACGCCCCCGCACCTTGATCGCCTGGGATGGTGGCAGCCGCTGGTGGATCGGACGGGCCGCGCCATGCACCATGCCCGCCATGGCGGAGGCCCTCGCCGGAAGCGGCGGACCCGGCTTCCGCGTCCTTCACGCGCTCAACCTCGATGGCGGCAGGTCGTCGGAATTGTGGGTGGATGGCGGCGTCTCCGGCGGGCCGCTCACACGCCGCCCGCTGCTCAACCGCCGGGTGCGCAACCACCTTGTCTTGGTGGCAAGGTGAACGCCGCGTCGTGCAAAATGAGAAATTTCCCGCTGTCGGCGCGTATCCATCGGATCATGATCAAATCCACCACCCTTCCCTCGCTCATCCTCGCCGGCCTGCTTGTTCCGGCGGCCGCCGTCGCGGAAAACCAAACCCCGGAGAAAGTCGGCTGGGTCGAGACCGTCAGCCTCGACATGCACGGCTGGACGGTCCACGCCGAGAAGAGCCTCGTATCCGGCGAACACGAGGAGCTTGGCAAACGAGCGCTCTCGATGCTCGCCAACCACCTCGAACGCATCGCCATCCTGGTCGAGGGCGAACCGCTCGAAAAACTCAAGTCCATGGAGATATTCGTCGAGCACAACCACCCGGAACTCGGCGCCATGCAATACCATCCAAGCGTCGGCTGGCTGACCGAGCGCGGATACGACCCGCGCCTGGCCAAAAAGGTCCACATCACCCGCGCCGCGCAGCTCGTTTCAAGGGCGCAGATGCTCAAGCACCCCGCGGTGATCCTCCACGAACTCGCCCACGCCTACCATGACCAGGTGCTCGGGTTCGACCACGAGGGCATCATCGAGGCATACGAGGACGCGATGGAGGCGGGCATTTACGAGGACGTCCTCCTCTACACCGGCGAGAGGGTAAGACACTACGCCACCACCGACCACAAGGAATACTTCGCCGAGGCGACCGAGGCGTATTTCTACCGCAACGATTTCTACCCCTTTGTCCGCGCCGAACTCTACGAGCACGACCCGGCCGCCCACGCCCTGATGGTGGAAATCTGGGGCGAGGCGAGATAATCCGGCCTGCATATTCGGGCCGATCACTGCATCGAATGCGTCTATAATAATTTTTCTGGAAATTCATTGTTACCTGCTTGCGGAGGGGTTGCGGACGGCGGTTTGTGCGGGATAGTGGCGGGCGATGGACGGGGCGGAGCGGTATTTCGAGGCGCGGGGCTGGAAGCCGTTCGGCTTCCAGCGGGAGGCCTGGCGGGCGTTTCTCGAGGGAAAGTCCGGCCTGTTGCACGCGCCGACGGGACTCGGCAAGACTCTGGCGGTTTACCTGGGTCCGCTCGCCGAATCGGCGCGGGAGGGCGGGCCGGCGGGATCGTGCGTGGTGCTCTGGCTCACGCCGCTGCGGGCGCTGGCGGTGGACACGCTGCGAGCGCTGCGCGAGCCGCTCGGCGAGCTGCTGCCGGGGGCGGAGGCGGAGGCGCGCACCGGCGACACCCCGGCGGCGCTGCGGGCGCGCCTGCGCAAGCGCCTTCCTCACACGCTGGTGACGACGCCCGAGTCGCTCTCGCTCATGCTCACCCACGCGGACACGCGGCGGCAGTTCGCGGCGCTGCGTTGCGTGATCGTGGAC
>SLAV01000222.1 GCA_007126655.1 Haloferula sp.
AAATGCCCGTCTTGACCCGGCGTGCTGCGGGTGGTGCGTGAAAAAAGGACCTCAGCGCCCGGCCATGCTGCCGCATGAGGCCCGCCGCAGCCGGTCCATGATGGCCACTCCAAGCCCGGTTTCGCTCACCGGCTCGGCAATGATCTCGTCCACGTCCGCGGCATCCAGGGCGCGCATTGCGAAAAACAAGCGGATCGCCGCCTCGGCGAGCTTGCCGCTGCCCGGGCTGAGCGCCTCCACCGCCGCCCATTCGCACAGTCCGAGATACCGGCTCGATTCATCGCCCCGGTAGCTCAGCAGGCCGTATCGCCTGCCCGGCTCCGGCGTGAAATCCTCCGGTTTTTCCAGCAATCGCAACGGGGTGGCCGGCGCGTAGTGCGCGTCGAGCTGGCCGGGTGCCTGCGGCATTTCCGGTTCGTTGGCCTCCCGCCGCCGCACCCGCTCGACCTTCCCGAATTTCTGCAACTCCTCCTTGGTCACCGGTCCCGCGCGGTGCAGGTGGAAAACCGGCTTTTTCCCCTCGCGCGGCTCGATCGCGATGATCGTGCTTTCCAACCCCCGGTTGCACGCCCCGCCGTCCACGACCAGCGGGATCCGCCCGCCGAGTTCCTCGATCACCGCGGCGGCGGACGTCGGCGAGATGCGCCCGAACCGGTTCGCGCTGGGCGCCGCGATCGGCCGGCCCAGCGCCTTGTTGATCGCCCGGAAAACCGGGTGCGCGCTCTGGCGGACCGCCACGGTCGGCAGCCCGCTCGTCACCAGATCCGGCACGTCCGGGTGGCGCGGCAGGATGATCGAAAGCGGCCCCGGCCAGAACGCGTCCGCCAGCTTCGCCACCACCGGCGCGATTTCCTCCGGTACCACCGCCACCGAGTCCAGGTCGGGCCGCGATCCGATGTGGACAATCAACGGGTCGAACGCCGGGCGATCCTTGGTCGAAAAAACCTTCGCGACCGCCTCCGGATTCAGCGCGTCGGCGGCCAGTCCGTAAACCGTCTCAGTCGGCAATCCCACCACCTCGCCCGCCCGCAGGGCCGCCACCGCCTCGCGCACGGCGTCCGTCATGTCCTCGTCCGTTGCCTGGATGCGGCGCGTCTCGCTCATGCGCCGAAGCTGCCATTCCGCCCGCCCCCTGGCGAATCCGAAATACAAGTGGCGTCCGGATGATCCACGCGGGTTGCGGGGTGGGGAGGCATCGGCTAGGTTTCGCGCGCGACGATGATTTACCTGATCCTGCTTTCGTTTCCGCTGCTGACGCTGCTGTGGCTCGGCTGGGCGTGGTGGCGGTTGCGGCGGGCGGACGGCGGAAGGGGAGCGCCGTGGGTCCGCCGCACCTGCGCGGCCACCGTGGCGGTGATCCTCGTGACCTACGCATGGGTGGTGGCGCAACGCATGGACCTTGTCGAAACCTCGCCACATGCGTGGCTGCACGCGCTGCTGTTGATGTGGGCGATTGTCTTTCTGCCATTCGTCGCGCTGCCAATGCTCGCCGGCGTGACGGTACTCGATCTGGGAAAAGCGGTCACGCGCTGGATTTTCGGAACCGGAAGGAATGAAAACCCCGCATCCGGCCAAGCCGGGCCTCCATCCGGAGATGCGGCCTCACAAACCGGCCCGGCAGGCATCAGCCGGCGACGGATGCTCCGCACCACGGCGCTGGCGCTTCCGGTTTTCGGCACGCTCGGGGCCACGGCGATCAGCATTCCGCAGAAAACCCGCTTCCGCGTCCGCCGCATCGACGTGCCCGTGGGCGGATTGCCGCGCGCGCTCGCGGACGTCACCATCACCCACGTCAGCGACACGCACGTCGGCAAGTTCACCCGCGGGCGGGTGCTCGCGGATCTCGTGGAGGCGGTGAACTCGCTGCGGTCCGACCTCGTCCTGCTCACCGGCGACCTGATCGACCACTCGATCGACGACCTTCCTGAGGCGCTCGACATGATCGAGAGCTTCAATCCCGGGCGCGGGCTGTTCAACGTGGAGGGGAACCACGACCTCTTCGACGGCCCCGAAGCCTTTGCGAAAGGCCACGCGGACCGCGGCGTGCCCCTGCTGCGGGCGGGTTCGGCGCGGTTCCGCCTCCACGGCCACCCGGTGGAAATCCTCGGTGCCACATGGAACCGGCGCGAGGAGGAAATGCAGCGCCAGGTCGCCGCGCTGGCCCGCCACGCCGATCCGGACGCCTTCCCGATCCTGCTCGCCCACCATCCGCACGTGTTTGACGCGGCGGCCGGGCACGGTATCCCGCTGACCCTCGCCGGCCACACCCACGGCGGCCAGTTGATGGTCACGCCCGAAGTCGGCCCCGGGCCGATGATGTACCGCTACTGGTCCGGGCTTTACCGGAAGGAAGACGCCTCGCTGGTAGTGAGCAACGGCGCGGGCAACTGGTTCCCGCTGCGCACCGCCGCGCCCGCAGAGGTCCTGCAGCTTACGCTGCGGCGGGTATGAATACCGCGGCCCTTACCGCAAAATTTGAAACCCCGTCGTCCCCGGCGGCTCGACATCCTCCGCGCGTGCGGATTTGATGTGATGTGACACGGCGGAGTCCTCTTCGATTTCCCGCAGGAAATCCTCCACCTCCCCGGCCTCGCCGCAGGCGACCAGCTCGACGGTGCCGTCGGCGAGGTTGCGCACGCCGCCCGTCACGTCGTATCCGCGCGCGATGTCCTTGCAGGTGTAGCGGAACCCGACGCCCTGCACCCGTCCTTCGTAAATCACACGCTTCGGCATCATCACCCCGCCAACCCACACCACGGCCGACGCTTCGTCAATCCCCGGGCCGCCAGCGGCACCGGCCGCCATGGCGGATTTTCGCACGGGGAAATCATTTCGATCACAGGCAATAGGGAGCCGCCACACGTGGTGGATGAATATGGCTGCCGGGAATTTGCTTTGTGCGGGAGGCCCCTGAAAGAACCATTGGGCCGGACCGAAGGGCGGGGAAATAGGGGTTGGCATCCCGGATGGAGGATCCGGACATCACCGGCTGCGGAGATGATTGGATGACATCAAGAAGATACTGCCGCTGCGAATCGTGCGGCAAAAACCCTGGCATTTCACCGCGGATCGGTGATGCGGCCGAGGAAGAGGCAGGCGGCGCTATCCGTGTGCTGAATTGCGAAGACAAATGGACGGTCGATGCGGACTTCAACGGGGCGGGGAGGCAGCGAGCGGGCCTGCATGACCACTGCGGTCGCGGCAGCGGCTTCGGTGCCATATTTGTCCACCGCGACAAACGCCTGGTGCACGACCGAACTAATGGATAGCTGGTCCGCCATGGCATTGGGCGACATGCGGGAGAAGTCGGCACCATCCCCAAACGCGGAGGGCATGCCCATGGCGGCCAGATGATCGGAGAGTTCGAGGGCACCGGGCTCGATTTTGAACGATGGCATGCGCAGGCGGATTCTGGCTTCCGGTGCCTTGGCGGCTTGATCGAGAATCCCGGGGATGAGTTGCTTTTCAAATTCGGCGAGGCTGGAGTCCTCATCGGGCAGCAGAATCAGAAGGTGAATGCCCTCGTCGGCATAAGGCACGGTGATGGCCGTGCCGCCGGGGATGTCCATGTGACCGAAAGACGCGGTGCTTTCCAGCATGGGAACGCTCGTTTGGTCCGTCCCATCCACCGCAAATTCGAAAGTCTCGCCGTCGGAAAAGCTGTTGCGCCACGGGGCGTTGAAATACACGGCATTGGCCAGCACGAGACGCGTAAGGCCATCGATGCTGCCATCCGGCAGGAGATCTTTGATGCGTCCTTGGGTATTTTGCTCCGCCCATTCATTGATGGACAGGCGCGACGCGTCCGCCCCGGTGGCGAAGTTCATGAGCTGCAATGGCGCTTCGTAGGTGAGTTGCAGTGTTTCAAGAAAGGCTTGTTCAAAGGGATAGCCCTGCTGCCCGAAGAGGCTGTTGGCGATGTTGATTTCGAGCGGTCGGTTATTCCCCCCGTCTTGTTCCGCTTCCTCGATGCGGATCGCGGAATCCTCGACAATACCGAGCAGCGCGGCATTGAGGCCGGCAAAACCGCGATGCACGGCATCCTCATCCTTTCCGAAGTGGAGGACATTGGCCATATCCTCGCGAGTGACGCCGTTGGCTCCGGCGTAGGTCATGCCAAGCGCCGATTGAATCGACCATGGCGAGAAAACCGCGTTGCCCGGAGCTTCGGCGACGATGCGTTGGTGAAGCTCGAGACCGAAGGCATTGATGCGATGGCCGGTTTCGTCCGCACCGGCGGCTAGCGCGCCGGTGGCGGCGGTGAGCAGGAGGATGGCTTTTGTTTTCATGAGCGGTGGTGATGGGATTCGACAATATGACACCGTGGACGGAGTTTTCTTGGAAAAAACTGCGGTTTCCCGACCGAAGTGAGGAAGAGCAGCCTCACCGGGCTGGCTGGCTGCTAGGCAGATGCGGATGGCCGCGGGCGACGATGTCGCCATAGTCCGGGTCGTCGGTCATGATGAGGATGACGTTCGGACGTCCGGGATCTTGTGCTGAGTACAGGACCTGCGGTGTAAGCGGCAGAACGGCCGGCAAAAGAATCAGGCGGAATGGGTTGGATGATGGGATAATGCGCAAGATTGTATATGTGAGGAAGGAGCCGGAGGCTTCTACTGGGCGTGGAGTTTGACATCTTCGGAGTTGCTGATGCGGAACCAGTGTCCGGGCGGTTTTCCGGGATCGCCGAGGATGGTGTTGTTCCGGATGTGGAGGCCGCGGGTGCCGTTGGCGATGACAGCGGCGGCCTGGTTGCGGGGGATGATGAGGTTGTCTTCGATCCGGATGTTCTGATGGACCGCGGGGTTCGGCTTGCTGTTCTGCGGATGGATGTGGATGGCGGCGCGGCCGCAGTGGTAAAAGCGGTTGTTGCGGATGACCATGTCGCGCACGACGCCGGATTCGAACCACCCGCGCGCATCGGCCTCGACGAGGATGCCGGGCATGTGTGTGGCGTGAAATTCGTTGTCCTCGATCAAAACCGGACGGCGGGTGGTGACGAGAAACCCGCGCGTCGGGATGTGGCGGACAACGCAGCCGGTGATCTCGACCTCGGGCGTCCAGGTGACGTTTTCTACGACGTCGTTTTCGCGGATGTCGGTTGGGAGCGGATCGGCGAGCTGGAGGCGCATGTTGTGGGGGTCGAGCAGTTCGGCCCGGACGACGCGGTTGGGTCCGTAGGTTTCGAGCGTGTCGTGGCGGACGAATTCGATGTCGTCATCCGCGAAAAACGCCTCGAAACCGAACGTCGCATCGTGCATGAACCGCACGGTGATGATGCGGGATGCCGAGTCGTGGGAAATGACGCGGAGGTGGGTGCCGTGGACGTTGATGGCGTCGTCGTGGGCGCCTTGGAAGACGCCGTCGCGCACGACGAACCGGCCGCGGCAACCGGATGCCTGGATGCAGTCGGCAAAGGCGGAGGTGGTGCGCCCGCTGCCGGGAGGCGGAGCGAACATGACGCCCTCGAACGTGAGATCCTCGGAGAACTGGTTGATGACGCCCATGCCGTGGATGTAGTGGAAACGGACGTCGCGCCAGGTGATGTCGCGGCTGTGTTGGGTGAACACGCCGACGCAGTCGCGGAACGGATTGCGCATCTGATAGACACGGCCGACCTGCAGGCGGTGTGCGCCACGGGCGCGCACAAGTCCGGGCTCGACTTCCTCGAAACGCAGATCGTCCAACAGCCCGACCTGGCGGAACACGCGACCGGTGGCGGGGTCGAGATTCTGCCCGAGGCCGCCGGTTTCCTCCCACCCTTCGCCGACCCAGACGAGTTGGCCGTCCTCAATGCGATAGGCGGAATCGGCATGGATGGAGAGATCGGCGGAATCCGCGCCCACCTCTGTCACCGTGAACTCGGAGACGGTGGGGCGGTGGTAATCGAAGGCAAGCCGCTGGACGGTGACGTGCCGCGCGTGCTCGATGCAGACATGGATGGCTTTTCCGCGCTGGACGATCTCCGCGCCGGGGCCGGTGAGATCGACGTATTGCGAGTCGGCAATGTGGATGGCGGCCGCCTTGAGTCCATCGGGGTCGTGGTTGGTGTTGGAGATTTGCCAGGCCTCGCGATATGCCTCTTCCGGGCGGAAATCGTAGCGCCCCGGGGCAAAGCGGACGCGCACCGGGTTTTCGGATGTGCCTTCCGCGCGGATGGAGAGCGTCCGGTCGAGCGGCCCCGGGCGGATGATCTCGACGCGGTCGCCTGCGGCAAGCCGCAGTTGGTTGAGATTGTGGAACGACCGCCACGGCCGGTCGAACCGGGTGCCGGAAGCGGTGTCATCGCCATGGACGGGGTCGATGTGATAGATGGTGCTGCCGGGCGAGACTTGCCGCGTTTCCGCCGGCGGATATGGATTCTCGCCCGCCATGGCGATGGAGAGTGTCGCAAGGAAGAGGGAAAATGTGGGCAGTCGCATGATTCTTGGGGTTCGGCTGACGGATCGGCGCGCGCGTTTGCCGCCGCCTTCAATCCACCGGCAGGAGGCGCGCGCCGACGCGCAGGAAAAGGCGTTCCATCGGCTCGCTGGCGGTGGCGGTGACGGTGGTGGTTGCGCCAAGGGTCTGGGGGATTATGTCGAGCGTGGGGCCGCCCGGCGGGCCATCGACGCCGTCGCCGGCATACCATTCGGCCAGGTCCGGCGACCACTCGTAGTAGCCGGCGACGTCCGACGGCGGGTTTTCGTTTTGCGGGTGGCTGAGGGTGGTGACCAGGCCGTCGGTGGCGGTTACGACGAGCCCGGCATTCGATTCGCCCGGATGGGTGCCGAACCAGGCCTCGACGCCGTTGGGAATGCCGTCGCCGTCCGGGTCGTCGCCGAAGCCCTGGTTGGCGGGGGCGATGCCGAAGGCGGGATCCGAAATGAAGCTGTCGAAGTTGGCGCCGGCTCCGGTGAAGGTGTTGCCGGGTTGATTGTAGAGAAGCAGGATTTCCTCCCGGGTGAGCACCCGGTCGTAGAGCTGGAAGTCGTCGAGGTAACCGTTGGGGGTGCGGTTGTCGTTGGTACTGCCGCCGATGATGATGGAATCCCCGAAGACGAGCGGGCCGGTTCCGGTGTTGACGGCGAGGGTGTTGGTGCTGGTGTTGAGATTGCCGCCGAGCGTGCCGCCGCGCACGCCGGCGAACCAGGCGATGTCCCGGAATCGGGCGATATCCGGCACGGTCACGGCGACGAAGTGCCAGTTGCCGTCGTCGAAGTCCGCGGGGTTGGTGTTCCAGCCGTGTCCCTGCACCTCAACGCGCAAGGCGGTTCCGGATCCGTGCTCCTTGATGTCGAATCGGGTGCCATTGGCGGAGGTATCGCCGAATGAGACGAAGGCACCGTTCGAGGTATCGACGTTGGGCGTTTTGGCCCTCCACCAGAAGGTGATCGTGCGGGCGCCGTTGGCGGACCAATCGAAGCTGTTGCTGGTGACCGCGCCATCCACCGCGGCCAGGCCGCTGCCGTCGGCATGGGTCATCTCCAGCACTCCTGTTCCGATCATGCCTTCCACGGAGTTGTTGATCGAAACCCCGCCGCCCAGGGTGGCGAAGGCGGAGCCGACCGAATCCGGGGTGGTGCCGTCTTCCTCGATGTCGAAGGTGTAGCGGGCGATTGGCGCGCCGGGCGCCGGAGCGACGGCGGTGGCGAAACCCCAGGTCGTCGAGCCCGCAATGCCGCCGAAATCCCGGCCGGCGAGATCGGTGAAGGCACCCGCGTCGATTTCGACATAATACAGGCTGCCGTGGGCGAGGGCCCCAGGCAGCGTGATGGTGGCCTCACGCGAATTGATGGCGACCTCCGGGGACGCGACATCGATGCTCGATACAACTTGGTTTCCGGGGTTTTCCCTGACGATGATGTGGCCCGTTCCTTTCAGGACCGCCTCCTGAAAGCCGATGACCAGCTCGGTGTTGACGGAGGCTCCGGTGCCGCCGTTGGCAGGGCCGAGCGATTCGATCCGCGGCGGTGAGGAATCGTCGATATCGAGGAGCAATGAAGCGGGCTGGGGTGACAGCACGTTGCGGCTGCTGTCCTGGTCGGCGACGGAACTGCCGTCGAAGACTCCATCGGCGTTGCTGCCGGTGCCCCAAATCGAGCCGTCGTCCAGTTGCACGAGGGTGAAATGGTAGCCGCACGCGATGGCGACCGGCGCGCCGGGCAGCCTGCCCGGCAGCTTGGCGGGAATCCGCGGGGTGGTGTGGGTGCCCGGCGATGATTCGCCGCCGCCGCATTGGCCCTCGAAATTGCGGCCCCACAGCCGGATCTGGTTGTCGGCACCCATGGCGGCCGAGTGGAAGTAGCCGGCGCAGACGCTTTCGACGCCGTCAAGATCGGGAACAACCATCGGGGTGGTGGCCGGGGTGGTCGTCCCGAGGCCGAGCTGGCCGAATTCGTTGTTCCCGGTGGCGAGCACCGTGCCGTCGGCAAGGAGGATCAGCGCATGTTGGCCGCCGGCGGCGACCGCGGCGGCGGTGGTCACATCCGGAACCCGGGTGGGAACGAGCCGGTCGGCGGTATCGCCGAGGCCGAGCTGGCCATGGGCGTTGCGCCCCCAGGCCCAGAGCGTCTGGTCGGATTTCACCGCCAGTGAAAACCCGTCGCCCGCCGTCATCGCGACGACATCCGTGAGGACGAGGGCCGGGGTGGAGACATCGCGCAGCCCGCCGTTGCCGACCTGGCCGCTGCCGTTGTGGCCCCATGCGTAAAGTTCGCCGCTGTCCGCATCCAGCGCGAGGTAGTGGCGGTGGCCGGCGGCGATCCGGTCGATCCCGGCGAGGCCGGGCACCTGCTCGGGGGCGAAGACGGGATTCGGCGTGCCGTGCGGTGTCGTGTGCTGGAGCGTGGTTTCGCCGAGGAACCGGACGGTGCCGTCGGGCATGAGTGCCAATGTGCTAAAGCCGCCGGCGGCAACCCGGATGGCACCACCCAATCCGGCGACGATGGCGGGGCTGCCCTGCGGGTTTTCGCCGAGCTGGCCATACGTGCCGTCGCCCTGGCCGATGACGAATCCCTCGCTCACCCGCAGCGCGTGATAGCCGCCGGCGGAGAGTTCGGAAGCACCGGCTGCGGGAACGGCGGCGAATGCCGTGAGGGCGCCGGCTGCCGCAAGCGCACGGAATGCCTGCTTGTGAATCCTATTGCGCATCGTCGATCAACTGGTTGGTGAGTTCGTCGAGTTCCGACAATTTCGAGGCGTAGCGCGGGTCGTCGGCGAGGTTGGTGCGCTGGTAGGGATCGACGGTGATGTCGTAGAGCTGCCGGTAGTTGCCGTTGGACGGGTAGCGCGTGTAGCTGAATGATTCGGTGCGCACCCCCTCGTTGTGGAAAACGATACCGCCGACCGCGGGATGGTCGTGCAGGAAGGCCGTGCGCCAGTCGGACGGGGCATTGCCATCCACGATCGGTTTCATCGAGCGGCCTTGCATCGCGGCGGGAATCGTCGCCCCGGCGTAGTCGAGAATGGTCGCCGGAATGTCGATGTTCAGCACCATCTGGGGCGCGCGCCTGCCCTTGAGCCCGGGCGGCAGGCGCGGATCAACCACCACCATCGGGATGCGGATGGATTCCTCCTGGATATACCATTTGCCCGCCTGCTGGCGCTCGCCGAGGAAAAAGCCGTGGTCGGAACTCAGGATGATGATGGTGTTGGCAAGGAGGCTGTCGCTGGTGTCGCCGTCGCCACTCGGGTCGTCGAGGGCGGCGAGGATGCGGCCGATCTGGGCATCGACGCCGTGGATCAGCCGGTGATGTTTTTTCACGTTTTCCTGGTATCTCTCCTCGGTGCCGAAGCGGTGGTTCCCGCGATGGGTGCCGGCGGCGTTCGAGTCCCTGATAAACGCCGGCAGGGCGTCGAACTGCGCCCGGGTATCGGTCTTGGCGCGCGGGATGATGGCATCGGCATAAAGTGCGTCGTATTCCGGATCGGGCAGGAAGTCGCCGCCTTGAGGGTTATCCTGGACGTGCGGTTCCTTCCAACTGATTTGCAGGGCGAATGGCGCGCCCGCCGGATTCTTTTCCGGATTCACCACATCCGAAAGAAACTCGATGGCAAGGTCGCCGACGAACTCCGTGAGGTGACGGCCTGCGGCCCCCTCGCCGTCGATCGTCTGGTTGAAATAGGATCCCTGACCATTCCATCCCTTGTCGAAGGCGTAGGTTCCGTAAAGCGACGTGAAGCCGTTGCCCAGCCCGTGTTTGCCGATGAATCCCTGGTAGTATCCGGCCTGACCGAGGCGGTGGGGATAGGAGTCCTGCCACTGGGATGCATCCAGGTTCCGGTTGAATCGGGTGATTCCATGCCGGCGCATGTGCTGGCCCGAGAAGACGCTGGCGCGACTCACCATGCAGATCGAGGTGGTGACGAAGGCGTTCTCGAAAATCGTGCCCTGGTCCGCGAGCGAATCGATATTCGGTGTGGTGACCACATCGTTGCCGGCGAACCCCGCGGCGTCCCAGCGCCAGTCGTCGAGAAACAGGAACAGGATGTTGGGCGCGGACTCGGAGGGGGCGGGGGCCGCAGTGAGAACCAGCAGGGCGGCGGAGGCCAGCAGGCCGCGGTGGAGCGATCCTGCATTTCGGGGCCGGATTGGCGGAAAGTTCATGGTGTCGGAGATGGTGGATTTGCGCGGGCGACATAGCCGGTGACCTCCTGCATGGGCGTCCATGTGGAGTTTTCACCCATTTGTCATTCACCCGCATGAAGTTGCGCCATGGCGCGCCCGAGCGCCTCGCCGACGTCGTGGTAGGTGGCGGCGTTGTGGTGGTAGTGGTGGCCGGCGTTGGCGGGCGAGATGTCGGCATCGCGCCAGAACGGGCGGGCCTCGACGGTTTTCACGTTGCCGGCGAAGTCCGGGTGTTTTTCGGGATCAGACACGGCAAGCTGGGCCCGGGCGACCTTGAGTCCGCCGCCTGACAGCCGCTCGCCGTTGAACGCGATGGTCGCGAGGACGAACGGCGCTTCGGGCGCGTCGAATTCGGTTCGCAGGTCCTGGATCAGGTTCGCGAGATTCGTTTCGTAATCCGCGGTGTAGTCGATTTCCCAGCGCGGATCCTCGGCCACATGGCGCGGGGTGCGCTGGTCGGCGTGGCCCTGCCACCAGGCGAATCCGGCGATTTCGTGGCCCTGGCCCGCGTAATCGGGGAAGTACCCTTCGAGGTCGTCGAGTATCCCGTTGGTGGCCTTGAGAAAGGCGTCCAACTGGTAGCCCTGGTAGTATTGGTTCTCGTGCTCCTCGGGAGGAATGGTGCGGCTGGAGGGCGGCATGAGATCCCAGCCGAGCGCGCGGTTGCCCCAGGCGGCCTTGATGAGCACGACCGGCCCGTCGTGGATGTGGCCCATGACGTGGCCGAACCCGAGTTCGGGGCCGATCATGTCCGCCCGCGCGCCGAATCCGGGCTGCAGCCAGCCGCGGCGGTTGCCCGGCATCGCCTGGATGCACCAGACGTCCCTGCGCACGGTCCAGTCGCCATCTCCGTCGATCAGGTGAGGGTATTTCTTTTCGGTTTTGGTGAGGTATCCCAAACTGCCGGGGCTGTCGTCGGGGCCGGTTTGACCGAAACCAATCATGTTTGACTGGCCCATCAGGATGTAAACCCGGACCGGCTGACTCATGTCGGCCGATTCGCCGTCCGGAGCGGGCAGCTGCTCGGGAACACCGGCGGATGCCGGGATGGAACAGGCGATCAGGACGGCAAGCAGCGGGCCGGGGTGGAACGGGCGTGGCATCGGGATGGGCTTCATGGGTTCGTTCTCGGGTTGACGGGCTCAATAAGCCGATACCGCGGAATCCCGGTCATTCTTGCATGTCGCGTCATGTTGCGCGACGCGGGTTTCACTTGTCGGAGGCCATTCGATGGGACAGTTTTCAGCCCGGAAGCGATCTTCGGCGTTTGCCTGTCGTCAGGAGAGTCCGTGAACGTTATCCGCCCTGCCCTGATCCGCAATCCATCTCTCTTGTTTTCCGCTACGCCACGCACTTTCCCACACCCAACGCCGCAACTCATGAATCACATTTACCGAACCACCGGCACATGGTGCCTATTGGCCGCCACTCTCGCATTCGCCCTCCCCAACGCATCGGCGCATGGCGGCGAATCCATATCCAAACCGGATTCACGGGTGCTCTGGTATGCCCAACCGGCCGGGGACTGGATGGAAGCCATGCCGCTGGGCAACGGGCGGATGGCCGGGATGGTCTTCGGCTCCGTCGCGAAAGAGCGCCTGCTGCTCAACGAAGAGAGCCTGTGGGCCGGAGAACCCATGGAAGCCTGGCCCGAAGACTTTTACGGGCACTGGCGCGAAGTGCAGCGCCTCGTCCTGGAGGGAAAAGAGGCCGAGGCGGAACAGTATGGCATCGAGAACCTGACGGCCCGGCCGACCTACTTCCGGGCCTACCAACCGTTTGGCGACGTGTGGATTGAAATGGACCACGGCGACGAGGCCGAAGACTACCGGCGCGATCTGAACCTGCGCGACGGCCTCGCGAGCGTCGGATACACGGTGGACGGCACCCGCTTCCGCCGCGAGATGCTGATTTCCGCCGTGGACGACGTGGTGGTCGTGCGGCTCACCGCCGACCAGCCGGGGCAAATCAGCGCCCGGATCCGCATGGACCGCGATTGGGAGGCCCTGGCGAGCGTGCGCAACGACTGGAGCCGGGTGAGCCAGAACATCCCGCAGCAACGGGTGGACATCACCACTGGGGGCAACAACCGGATTCTTCTCGACGGCCAGGTCGTGGACGATGAACGCGACCAGGGCGGACGCCCGGGCGGCGTGGGCGACGGCGGCGAGCGGATGAAATTCGCCGGGCGGCTGCTGGCCCAAACCGACGGCGGAACGCTGGAGGCCGGAGATAAAGAGCTGATCGTGGAAGGCGCCGACGAAGTGCTGCTCCTGGTGGTCGTGGCGACCGACTACAATTTGCAGAAGCTGAACTTCGACCGCTCCATCGACGCGGGCCGGCTGGCGGATTCCGGGCTGGCGGAAGCCGCCGGAAAAAGCTGGGAGCGGATGCTGGCCGACCATTTGGAGGAGCACCGCGGCATCATGGACCGGGTTGAGCTAAGGCTTGGCACCGCGCACGCGGAGGATGAGGCGGCGGATGCACGGCTGACCCGGGTGCAGGACGGGGACGAGGATCCGGTGCTTGACGAGCAGCTTTTCCATTACGGGCGGTATCTGCTCATGTCCAGCTCGCGGCGGCCTGGCCGCCTGCCAGCCAACCTGCAGGGGATCTGGAACATCCACATGTGGCCGCCCTGGATGGCGGATTACCACCTCAACATCAACATGCAGATGAATTACTGGCCTACCCAGATTTGCAACCTGGAGGAAACGATGGCCCCCCTCAACGACTGGTTCAGGCTGACCGCCGAACGGGGACGGGAAACGGCACAGCGCTATTATCGCGCGGATGGCTGGGTCCTGTTTCATGCCTCGAATGTGTTCGGCCGCGCCACACCGGCCGCATCATCGGAGCGCTCGCAATTCATCAACGGCGCGCTCGACCCCATGGGGGGCGCGTGGATGGCGCTGACGTGGTGGCGGCACTACGAATTCACCGGGGACGAGACATTCCTGCGGGAGAATGCCTATCCGCTCTTGAAAGGGGCCGCCGAGTTCCTGTTGGACTATCTGCATGAGGATGAAGAGGGCCGCCTGCTGGCGGTGCCTTCCACCAGCCCCGAGAACACCTACCGCCATCCGGAAACCGGGGCCGGGGTGCGCGTGACCCGCGGCAGCACTTATCACAACGCCGTCTCCAGGATGGTTTTCGACCGCGTCATCCGCGGCTCGGAGCGGCTCGGTGTGGACGACGCGTGGCGCGAGGAAGTCCGTGCCGCGATGCAAAAAATCCCCGACCATCAGATCGGGGACAATGGCACGATCCAGGAATGGCTGGAAGACTACCAGGAGGTGCAGCCCGGGCACCGGCATATCTCGCACTTGATCGGGCTCCAGCCGTTCGAGTTGATCACTCCGGATCAGCCGGAGCTGTTCGAAGCGGCGGTGAAAACGGTTGAGCGGCGTATCCAAAACCAGCCGGCAACCGGCGGCGTTGGCTGGGCGCATGCCAAGCAGGTCAACGTTTATGCCCGCCTGCGTGATGGCGACGCCGCCCACGGCCAGCTCATCGCCCTGCAAAGAAACCATACCGCCGACAACCTGCTCAATCTCTGCTTCAACCGGCGGCGGCCGTTGTTTCAGATTGACGGCAGCTTTGGCGTGACCGCCGGCGTCGCCGAAATGCTGGTGCAAAGCCATCGGGGCGGGCACGGCGATTGGATCATCGATGTTTTGCCCGCGCTGCCCTCGGCCTGGTTAGATGGCGAGGTCACAGGCCTGCGCGCGCGCGGCGATTTCACCGTGAGCGTCGCCTGGGAGGACGGCGTGCCGGAGCGTGTCACCATAAAATCCGGCTCCGGCAAGGTATGCCGCCTGAGTTTCGGCGCACACACAGAGGGCATCCGTTTCCCGACCGAACCCGGCGGAACCTATGTCATCACCGGCATCACGGCGGAGACGATGCGGAACAGCAAGGTGCACACCGAAGCGGGCACACCCGTCGAAATCACACCAAGTCTCTCGGAGTAATCACGACTACCGATCAAACACCGGAGAGATGATGAGGTCTTCACGCCGCTCTTCCGGCGTCACGATGAGTTCCTCGATTTGGCCGTTGCGGAGGCGGGCCTGGACGGTGGTTTGCCGCGGGGCATGGAGTTTGAAGTCAACGTCCCAATCCTCCGGCCAGGCGGGGAACAGCAGGATGGTGTCGCCGATGGTGTGCATCAGCATTTCCTGGAGGCCGAGCATGCCGGTGCCGCCCCAGTTGTGGTCGGGCACCCAATCGTGGCCGGGGCCCCAGAAGGTCGGGTAGCGGCGTTCGGAGTCTTCGAGCTTTTTGAGGTTGTATGCCGCGGCTTCCCCGGTCCTGCCCAGGCGGGAGAGAAAGATGCCGTCCTGGTGCCAGCTGCGGACCCTGCCCTGGACAAAGCCGCCATGGTCCCATGTGTTGTTGAAGATCTCGAGGTGCTCGGGATCGTCCACCAAGAGGTTGAAGCGGTCGAAGGGGAAAACCGGATAAAACTGTGGCGCTTCAGCGTTTTGTCTGCGCAACCAGCTTTGCGCGGGCCTCATGATGCGCCCGATCTCGACCTCGCCATACGGGTAGGGCGGCAGGGTGCCGAGGAACTCCCGGTAATAGTCGGGATCGCGCAGGGAAAGCAGCGACGGGTCGAGCTTGAGGATGGATTCCAGGCAGGCATGGAGGCCGGCGGTGACGTCGGCGGGATTGGTGGCGCCTCGGAAGGATTCGCAGGCGGTGGAGGGGAAGATGTGGAGTTCGCCGTCGTCGGTGAGTTCGTTCCCCGTCCGCATTTTTTCGCGCTTGCGGTAATGCTCGTCGAAGAAGATGAGGGAGTTTTCGATGAAGGGAATGTAGCGGGCGATGTCGTTGCCGGTGAAGCGGTGGTATTCCATGATCATCCACGAGTGTTCGAGCTGGGACTCCCAGTGGAACGATACCGCGCGGTTGCTCATGATGCCTTTTTCAACCGGGTCGCCATAAGCGTGGGCCGCATCGGCGCGCGGGTCTCCGAAGGGGATTTCCGGGCCGCGGACGCGCACGCCGCTTTCCCAGCCGTAGCCGGCACCGAAGGCGATGCCGGGGACGCCGATGTATTCGGAATACATGGCTCCATCGTGGTCGAAGTTCGCGCGGACGCGGGCCTTGGCACCGGGCAGGGCTTTGCGGTAAAGCTCGAACTGGGAGTGGATGGCATCGAAGTCCCCGGCCTTGAGCATCGGCCAATGGAGCAGGCGTTGGTTTTGTGCGGTGAAGACACCGCCGCCCCAGTTCCGCCAATCCGGCCCCTGGCCGGTGCCCAGCGCGCCGACGTGGTCGGCATCGAAGGTGAAGTTGCCGCCGTTGAACTTGCTCGGGTATTCGCCGAAGACATTGGTGCCGAGCTGGTAGCGGAAGAGATTGTAGTTGCGGGCGATGCGCCAGGCGGGGTTTTCGGCATCCGGGTTTTCGGGATCGATGATGATCCAACTGCGCTCCCAGAAGTCCGCCCACCATGCGAGGGTGCGCTCGCGGGCCTGGTCACGGTCGGAGGCGGAGGCGGCAACGGATTTTTCCAGTTCGTCTTTCCAGAGTTCGAGGGTGTCGGTCTGGTCGATGTGGGTGACGATGCGGATGGCGTGGTTTTCGGCGGGTTGTTCGGAGCTGATTTTCCAACCGCCGAACGGGGTGATGTGGTAGGTGCCTTCGGTGGTGCCGTCTTCGACAAAGCCGTCCGCCACCACCATGCCGCCGAAAGTGCGGTTTTTGAGGTCGTTGCTGATTTCGTCGCGATGGGCCTGGAGTTCCTGTTGTTCGATGACGATGTCGATCACGGTGTCCTCCGGGTTGCGGTGGTAAAAGAGAATGCCGTCTTCCGTGTGGGCGATGTGATCGCGACCGAGGATCAGCTCGCCCGGATAGTGATGCATCGAGAAGCAGGAGCGGCGGCGATGGCCCCGCCGGGTCATGGCCTCGTCCTCAATGCGCCAGTTCTCGTAGGTGGCCGAGGCATCGACGGGGGTGGAGGACTCGATCTCGAAGTGGATGACCGGACGGTGCACTTCCGTCCAGATGCGGACGAGGGTGCTGTCGTCCCCGTCGGCGGATTCGATCTCGACGTGGCCCTCGCGGAGTTTGAGTTCCTGGCGGAAGGAGCGGTCGGGTTCGAGAAACGGGTTCGGATCGAGGGTGACGCGCATGCGCCCGAGTTTGAGGTATTCGTTTTGCTCGGCGAGGCTGCCGCTGCGCTGCATGTAGAAGAGGATGTCCCCGTCCTCGACCCAGACGTTGAGGCCGATGTCGCCTCCGCCGCAGGGCATGGATTCGGAGGAATTCTTCGAGGGGCTGTCCCAGACGATGTTGTAGGCGTCGAGGCGGTGTTCTCCGGCAACGGCGGGGACGGCGAGGCAGAGTGATGCAGCGAACGCGGCGAGGGCGGGTTTCGTCAAGGCGATGGCTTTCATTCGGCGAGGCGGGGTGAGGTGTGTTCTCCGTCGCGGATTTCCTGCAACAGCTCTTGGAGTTCCGTGACTTTTTCGGGGTGTTTCTCCGCGAGATTGTTCCGCTGGCCGATGTCTTCGGCCAGGTTGTAGAGGCCGACGGGGTGATCATCGGAGGCCGGATAGCCGTGTTTTTCCAGCCATTCCTCCGGTTCGCCGCGCTGGGATCCGGATCGTGCGTTGATGAGCACCCATTCGTGGTGGCGGATGGCGTAGGCCCTCGGAAACGTGTTGTGCACCATGGTGACGCGCGGTGCATCTTCCACCTTCCCTTTCAAATACGGATAAAAGTCGAAGGAATCCTCGGCGGAATCGTCGGGCAACTCGTAGCCAAGGTGGGAGGCGAAGGTGCCGATGAGATCGGTCTGGGAGAACAAGGCGTCGGTCGTAGTGCCCGGCTCCGTGACTCCCGGCCACCTGAGGATGGTGGGCATGCGGTGGCCACCTTCGTAGATATCGCGCTTGAGGCCGCGGAATGGATGGGAAGACCAGTGGTCGAATTTCTCATCCCGCAGGTATGCGCAGATTTCGGCCCCGTTGTCCCCGGTGAAGATGATGATGGTGTTGTCGTAGTGCCCCGCTTCCTTAAGGGCGGCGATGATGCGCCCGCAGTCGGCATCGGTTTGCACGACAAAATCACCATACGCCCCGGCTTCGGATGTGGCGTCGTATTCATCGCTCGGGACGACCGGAATGTGGGGCGAGGTGAACGGGTAATAGAGGAAGAAGGGCTCGTCGTTGCCCTTGCGGGAAAGGACGTATTCGACGGCTTTTTCAGTGAGCGTGGGCAGAACCTCGAAGAAATCCCAATCGCTGGTGGCCGGCCCCTGCCGCAGGCCCCAGTGGCTCTCCTTGGTGTATTGCCGCCTTTCCAGTTCCGTGATGGTTGTGACCCCACGCCCATGGCGGCTGAGCGTCATGTCGGGATGGCTGAGGAGGCGGTCGTTCTCGATCCAGGCATAAGGAGGGAAGTTGATGACGTTGTCGCCGAAGTAGTAATCGAAGTGGTGATCGACGGGACCGCCGCGGAAGGCTTTCGTCCAGACGTAGTCCTCATGGTTCACGGAACCGGGTTCGGCATCGGGTTTGCGGATGGACGACCAGTCCCATCCGAGGTGCCATTTGCCGATGCAGGCGGTGTGGTAGCCGCTTTCCTGGAGCATTTTCTGCATGGTGAGCTGGCCCGGCCGGATGAACGGCGGGTCGAACCCCCGGTCGATGCCGTGGAAGTCGCGCCAATGGGAACGCCCGGTCAGAAGGGCGTAGCGCGACGGGGTGCAGATGCCGGATGAGCAGTGGGCATCGGTGAAGCGAAGCCCCTCGGCGGCGAGCTGGTCGAGATGCGGGGTGATGATTTTGGAGTCCGGGTTGTAGCAGGACAGGTCGCCATAGCCGATGTCGTCCACATAGAGGAGGACGATGTTGAGAGGTTTGGCGGCGGCTGGATTGCCGATGAGGCCGAGACCTGCGGCACACAGAAGGGCGCGGATAGCGTGAGGCTTGTTCATATTGGTCGATCGAGGTGGTTTCCGGAAGCTTGGCTGCATACTTGAGAAATGACCCTGCTCTTGCAGCATTCTGACGGGTGACCGTGGAATTTCCATTCCGGCATGGCGGAGCCAGACCGAAACAATCTCCTTGGCAAGACGGTTTGGAAAGCTAGTTTCGCTCCTACTCAAAACCACGGATTTGCTCGCTCTGCGAATACTCGTCGCGAGTCCGCCAACATTGCCATGGAAACTCCACCGACCGACACGATGAAACACGGCTATCGATCTTTTTCACTACGCAGCCTTTTTTTCAACATGACGTTTTGCCGAACGATCCCGGTCATCGGTTTCGCTGCCTGCTCACTCGTTGCGGGGCGGCTGGATGCGGCGGAGAACGCGGACAATCCTGATCGACCGAACATCGTCTTCATCCTGATCGACGACCTCGGGGCACATGACCTCGGCATCACCGGCAGTGATTATTACGAGACGCCGAATCTGGATCGTCTCGCCCGCAACGGCATGCTCTTCGACCAGGGCTATGCGAATGCGGTCGTGTGCAGCCCGGCACGCGCAGCGATCTACACGGGGCAATACCCCGCACGCAACAAGTTCACCAATGTCGTGATCGGAGAGAACCACGACGAGCCGAAGCTTTTCGACATCGGAAAATTCACCGAAAGGCAGTTGATCCAAGCCAATGCACAGCATTTCGATGCCAAACACCTGCGCGTCATCCCTCACGAGCACACCACCTTCGCCGAGGCCTTGCGCGACGAGGGTTACACCACCGGTTTTATTGGAAAATGGCACTGCGGATACAGCCGGGAATTCCACCCGGACGCCCACGGATGGACGCATGCGGCGGGCTTCCGCAAATTCCACCGCGGCACCACCCGACACTGGGGAAGGCATTGGCAGGACATCCTCTACAACGTCCCGGACATGGAGGATGACGATTACCTCTCGGATTACCTGACCGACCTGGCGGTGCGCTTCATTGACGAACATCACGATAATGAACCGTTCATGCTGACGCTCTCGCATTACCTCGTCCACACCCCGCTGACCCCCAGGCCCGATCTCGCCGAGAAATACCGGCAGACGTCCGGCGAAGTGCAGCGCAACTTCCGCTATGCCGCGATGGTGGAAGCGGTCGATGAAAGCGTCGGCCGGGTTCTTGAAGCGCTGGAAAAACACGGGGTGGCGGACAACACGATGGTGGTGTTCACCTCGGACCAGGGCGCGCTGAGTCCCCGCGCCTCCTCCAACCTGCCGCTGAAGGGCGGCAAGAGCTTTCCCTATGAAGGCGGGGTTCGCATACCGTTCATCATCACCTGGCCGGACCGGATCGCGCCGGAAAGCCGCAGCGACGAGAGGGTCATGCAGATTGATCTGTATCCGACATTTTGTGAAGCGGCCGGCGTCGATCTTCCCGAAAACCAGCATCTCGACGGCGTGTCATTGATGCCGCTGCTGACCGGGTCCGGGGGTTTGGACGAACGGCCCTTGTTCTGGTATTACCCGCACTACACCCACGCGATCGGTCCGTATGCCTCCGTGATCAGCGAGGGCTGGAAGCTGATCCGCCATTTCAACGATGGTGACGGTGGCGCCTACGAATTGTATGACCTTCGATTCGACCCGCACGAATACAAGGACCTCGCGGGTGAAAAGCCCGGAAAAGTCGAGGAGCTGGCCCGCCTGATCGAAGAGCATCTGAACGAAACCGAGGCCTACATGCCCCGCCCGAATCCTGAATACGATCCCGACAAGCCCAGCCACAAAGGCCTGAACTTCACCAAGGAAATGGCCGAGAGCCAGCGGCTGCAGCTCCAGACGGAAGGCACCCCAAGATAGGATCCGCAAGGCCCGACCCGATTCAGGGTCTCGCGGTCAGGCCTGCGGATCGCGGATCGGGAGTTAATCGATCTCAACCCTGAGGCGGGCGAATTTCTTCGGGTCTGCAGCTTGTTCGAGCGTGAGGGTCACGGTGTCGAAACCGGCTCTCGGGGAGTCTTTGGTGACCTCGACACCCGCGGACGATCCCCCGGTATCCGCACCCACGGTGTAGGTGTCCGGCCAATCAACCAGGTCGGTGCCCACCTCGATCATGACGGTTGTATCGGCGATCGAAGCCTGGTCCCGCTCGAATGTGAAGACGAGGTCGCCCTCGCTGGTGGAGACGGCAGGCAGTTTGTCGAGATCATTGGTGTCGATGGTCCCGCCGAGCACGTATTCGATGGCATTTGGCACGCCGTCACCGTCTTCATCCGCTGCCGGATCGCCGCCGGTGATGGGCGCGTTGGTGGCGGCCCAATCGGCATAGCCGCCCTCGGGGCCGCTGGTCACGGTGAGGGTGCCGGTACCGGTGATCTGGGTGAGTTCGGTGGCGGAGGGGCCATAGACACCGGCGGACATCTGGGTGCCGCCGATGAAGAGGGCATCCACCGTGTCGGTGCCGATGAAGTCAAGGTTGAGCGTGGCCTCGTCGGCGATGGTGACGGTGGACGACTCGTTTTCGGGATTGGGGTTCGCCAGGCTGAGGGTGCCCGCGCTGACCGTGGTGTCGCCACTGTATGAATTCATCCCGGCGAGGACGAGGGTGTGGGTGCTTTCGCTACCGAGCGTTAATCCGCCGTCTCCGGAAATGCCGCCCTCGAAGGTGTCGTCGGCGGTTTGGTTGACGATGAGGGCTCGCCCGCTCCGCGTGACGATGGTCGCGCTGTTTTCGCCGCTGGCGGGTGTGTCGATGGTGCCACCGAGGCTGCCGACGGTGAGGTTGTTGCCCTCCGCGAGGGTGAGCAGCACATCGGTGCCGGGATCGCTGGTGTTCGTGTTGTTGATCCGCAAGGGACCGGTACCAAGGGCGGCTCCATCTTCCAGGGAGATGCCGCCCTGGTTGAGGACGGTGCCGCCGGTGTAGGAATTCGGCGCGGCTTCATTTCCAGTGGCGCGGGAGACGTTGTGCGCGTCCAGCGTCCACGTGCCGGTGCCTTCTTTGACGACTCCGAAGTTGTTACCCTCGTTCAAATTAAAGGGGTTATCCTCCCCATCTCCCATGCTTGTGGAACCGAGGATACCGCGGAAGGTCCGGTCTTCGTCGTCATTGATGGTCAGTGTGGCGGCGTTTTCACTTGTGTTGTGGATGCGAAAGACACGCAAGTTGGCCGAGCCGACTGCTGCGAGACCTCCGAGTTCCTGATCGAAGCCGTTGAGATTGAGGTTCATCTGGCGGCCACTGCCCGCGCCAGGATTATTGCCGAAGCTGAGGACGGTCGTGGTGGACAGTCCGTTGTCGGTGCCGAGGACGACCGTGGTATTCTGACCGAAATGGGACGCGATGCTGGTGTTTCCCGTGTAGTCGCCGGACTCCGTCAAGTTGAAGTTTTGGAATCGGTTTCCCGGGGCGCCGCCCTCGCTGGTGAAAAGCACATCTCCCGAACCGGTGATCCGGCCCAGATTGATGGCGATTGCGGAGTCGTTCACGTGGCCGCGCAAGGTGGCGGCCTGCCCCGCGTCCGGCAGGTTGATCGGGGCGGTGATGGTGACGTCATTTTGTCTGAATTTGAGCGTGGCATCACCCGCGAGGTTGATTTGGGAGGTGCCGTCGAGGGCACCGGGACTGTCGATCCGCAGGGTGCCGCTGTTGACGTAGGTGGCCCCGGTGTGGGTGTTGGTTCCGGAAAGGATGAGTCGGTTGCCGCCGAGTTTGACCAGATCCCTGGCCGGGCTGCCGGTGATGTCGCCACTGAAGTTCGCGTTGCCGAGCGTGGTGTCTAGGCCGATGCGGGTAGTGGCGTCGATGACGATGCCTTCGAGCGCGCCGGTCATGTCGCCGTTGAAGGCATTGATGACGTCCTCGTCGGAGAAGGACGACCCGCCGGAGACGCCGAGGCCGAGGGTGGTGCCGGCGGCGAATGTGTGGTTGCCGGTCTCGGGAATGGCATCGGGGGTGAGGAATGAGATCCCGCCACCATTGACGGTGGTACCTCCGGTGTAGGAGTTGCGGGGGATTACGCCGTCTGTCACGGCACTCGCGGCCATCATGCCGAGGCGCCATGTGCCGGAGCCTTCCTTCACCACGCTGAAGTTGTTGCCCTCATCGAGGTCGAAGCCGCCGCCCCGGCCATCCGACCCAAGGATACCTATGAAGGTCTCGTCGGTGTCGCCATCGATGGTGAGGGTGGCGGGATCCTCCGATGAGTTGTGAACGCGGCGGATGCGCAAGTCCGGCGTGCCCGGTGCGGAGAGGCCGGCGAGTGTCTGACTGTTGGCGTTGAGGTCCAGGTTGATCAGGCGTCCGGTGCCGGTGCCATTCGTGTTGGCCAAATTGACGACCGTGCCGGCGGGCAGTGCGTTTGGCGTGTCAAGAATGACGCTCACGTTGCTGTTCACCCTGCCATCTACCTCGAGGCTGGTGTTTCCGGTGTAGTCACTGGCACCATTCAGCCGGAAGATGGTGTTGGCGTTTCCAAGAACCCCGAAGGCGTTGAAGGTCACGTTGCCGGAATTGGAAATCGTTCCGAGGGTGTTGACGTGCGGCTCGCCGGTGCTGGATCTGCTGGAGCGGAATTCCAGATCTCCGGAGCCGGTGATGTCGGAATTGATGGCATTCGACTCGTTGGCGAAGTCGATGATGGCATCCGACGCGAAGTTGATGGTGCCTCCGGTGAGGGTGATGAACCCGGAAGCGGATCCGAACGTCATGTTGCCGGAATCCACCATACCCGAGACGGTCACCGTACCTTCATCGAGGCCATCCTCGGCAGTACCGAAGTTAAGCTGGTCGTCGCTGAAGGTTTCAACGTCGAAAATTCCGGCGTCGCCGCCGGCTGGGTCGGAATTCCAGAAGGCGTCGATGCCCCAAGTGCCTTCGGCGGTGCCGAAACCGGGGTCGGTGCCATTGGTGTCCCAGTAAAAATCGGCTTGAACAGTATGGGTGGCGGCCAGCATCGAGCTGGCGAGGAGGAGGCGGCGGATCGTGAGTGATGGTTTCATGTGATGATGCAGATCGGAGTTGGTATGGTGGTTGCGGGCGTCAGGCCGTCCGGATTTGGATTTTTTGACAGAATATCGGAACGTCAAAGCCGAACTTCCCGGAATGGAAGGACTCTCTCTTTTTGTGATGCGTTTGGCTGCAGCCGTATGCCGCCAACACCCGCCTTGCCAAGCACAAAAAAATTATCACCCAAAAACCAGCAGGGCGATTGCTCTGAAATCCCCAAATCTTTCATTTCAAGTTCGAAATCAAGGATCGCCATGCCTTCGCCCCCGTATTGGCAAATTAAGACTGCCACCGAAATCTGGTGATCCAGCTTGTCCTGGCGGAGGGCAACCTGAATCCCGCTGCCTCATGAATTTGCCCATGACGGATGTCTGCTTCGGCACCGAAAAACAAATGCCGGTCTGGTGAGCAGTGGCAGTCCCACCCCTGCCACGCAACAGCGTTGACCCCAGGCGGTAAAGCTGCGATCACCCGCGCCCGATGATTTCCATCCAGTCCCTCCGCGTCGAATTTGGCGCCCGCGTGCTGTTCGAGAACCTGTCGTTCTCGGTCCAGCCGCGCGAGCGCATCGCCTTCGCCGGACACAATGGAGCGGGGAAATCCACGCTCATGAAGTGCGTGGCAGGCATCATCCAGGCGTCCGGCGGCGCGATCCACAAACCGAAGGACTGCCGTATCGGCTACCTGCCCCAGGAGGGCATCCACGTCCGCGGGCGCACGCTCTGGGCCGAGACACAATCCGCCTTCGGCGAAACGATGGAGCTGCAGAAGCGCATCGACCGCCTCTCGCACGAACTCGAAAAACTCGACCCCCGGTCGTCCCCCTACGCCGAAATGCTTGAGGAAATCGGCGGCCTCGAACTGGAACTCGACGCCACCGACCCCGCCCGCATGAAGCCCCGCATCGAGTCCGTGCTCAAGGGGCTCGGCTTCCGCGACAGCGATTTCACCCGCGACTGCGCCGAATTCTCCGGCGGCTGGCAGATGCGCATCGCCATGGCCAAGCTGTTCCTCCAGGAACCCGAAGTGCTGCTCCTCGACGAGCCCACCAACCACCTCGACATCGACACCCAGCAATGGGTCGAGCAATACCTCCGCAACTACCCCGGCGCCATCCTCATCATCTCGCACGACCGCTCGCTGCTCGACGGCCTGTGCACCCGCACCATCGCCTTCTCCAACGGCCGCGCCGAGGAGTATGCCGGGAATTTCTCCTACTTCGAGCGCGAATCCGTCCTCCGCCGCGAAACCCAGCGCAAACAATACGAGGCCCAGCAGCGCGAGATCTCCGAAATCCAGCGCTTCATCGACCGCTTCCGCGCCTCCGCCAACAAGGCGACGCTCGTCCAGTCCCGCATCAAGATGCTCGAAAAAATCGAGCGCATCCCGCCGCCCGAGGCGGAAGACGCGGTGATGAATTTCAAATTCCCCCCGCCGCCGAACTCCGGCCAGGTCGTCGCCAAACTCGAATCCATCCACAAGGCCTACGGCCCGATCCGCATTTTCTCGAACTACGACTTCCAGATTGAAAAAGGCGAGAAGGTCGCCATCGTCGGCCCCAACGGCGCGGGCAAATCCACCTTCTGCCGACTCATCACCGGCCAGGAAGCGCCCGACGACGGCCACCACGAACTCGGCCTCAAGGTCGCCACCTCGTTCTTCTCGCAGAACCACGCCGACGAACTCGATCCCGAAAAAACCATCCTCGAGACCGTCGAGGCCGCCGCCTCCCGCGAGTCCGCCCCGCACGCGCGCAACCTGCTCGGCTGCTTCCTCTTCCGTGGCGACGATGTCTTCAAAAAAGTCGGCGTCCTCTCCGGCGGCGAGCGCTCGCGCGTCGCCCTCGTGTGCATGCTGCTGCGCCCCGCCAACTTCCTGATCCTCGACGAGCCGACCAACCACCTCGACATGCAATCGCAGGACGTCCTGCGCCGCGCCCTCGCCGACTACCCGGGCAGCCTCCTCATCGTCTCGCACAACCGCGACTTCCTCGACCCCGTCGTCACCAAGACCCTCGAATTCCGCCCCGGCGAGCCGCCGCGCCTGTTCACCGGCAACATCACCTACTACCTCGAAAAAATCGCCGCGGAAAAAGACGCCGCCAAAAACACCGCCCCGCAACGCACCGCCGCGTCGAACAACGCCGGGGCCCCCAACCTCTCGCGCAAGGAACAACGCCGCCTCGAAGCCGAAGCGCGCGAACTGCGCAACAAGGTGCTCAAGCCGCTAGAGGCCGAATTCGAAAAACTCGAAACAAAAATCGGCGAAATGGAAGCCGCCCAGGCAACCCTGTCGGAAAACCTCTCTTCCCCCGGACTCGCCGCCGACGCCGACAAATTCCGCCAGGCCACCCAGGCCGTCGCCCAGCTCACCGACGCCCTCGAAAAGGCCTACACCCGCTGGGGCGCGCTTTCCGAGGAAATCGACCGCACCCGCGCCAAACTCGGCGGATAATTTTTCCGCAAGCGACCGCTTCTCAACGGTCAGCGTCGAAAATTCCCCCTCTTGGCCGTGGTTTTTTGACGGACGCCGAGAACCGCCGGATTTGGCGGGGTTGGCACCGATTTGTTGCAGGTGCGTTTTGGCATCCGGCCTGGGTAGCAAACCGTCGCGTCACGAATCGTGGGGGAATTTTGCGACGCTTACACACCCGCAGCCTCTTCCGCATGCTTTCGGACACGCGTTCGGTATTTCTCATTCTGTCGGCGTGTTGGGTCGCCTGCGCTTGCGTCCAAGCGGCTTCGATCTTTGAGGTTCTGGACGTTACACCCGACAAGTTCGCGTCCATCGCGGTCCGCCCTCCGGCGCTTTACCCGGCCTTTCTGCCCGCGACGCCCGCCGAGAAAGAGAGTTGCACATCAAGGCGCTGCTCGACTCCTATCTCGCGGAACCCATCGCGAGACGCGCCACCGGCGCCGCGTTGCTGCGGGAATTGCAGGGCGATTCCTATTACCTTCTCGTGGACATCAGTCCGCCGGGGCCAGGCGCAGGCGGAGGAACTCGGTTTCGAACGTGCCGATGGGATGGATGGAGCGCTCGGTGATCCGTTGGAGATCGGGGCGCAGGCGTTCGACACGCACGTGGGTGACGCCTTCGTCCGACCAGGCGTCTTTGTCGCCCAGGTCGGTCGTGCGTTCGATGATGGCCTGCCGCAGGGTGCGCGCCCACGGATTCGCCGTGTATTGGATCGCGAGATACTCCTCACCGAGGTGGAATTCACGGGTGAGCGTGACCGCCTCATGCGCATCGGCCCTGTTGGGATCGAGCCCGAAAAAGTATTTATCGAGGTTGGTGAGTCCGTCGCCACCGTCGTCCGCGGCGGCCACCAGGCCGGTGCGTGACGGCGGGTCGGTGTGAGCCAGTTCAAATGCGTCGGAAATGCCGTCGCCATCGCTGTCGATCTGGTCGTTCTGGCCCTCGTAGGCCCCCATGTCGATGGCCGCATTGACAATCCGGGGGTTGCCCTCGAAATCGACGGACCGGGTGGCGAGCGAGTCGTCGCCCGCATCGAGCGCGGCCGAGAAAAAGCCGAGCCGGAGATCGACATGGTCAGAGGCGGGTTGATACGGATCGGCGGGCGCGAGGAAGACGGGATCGGCGTCGAGATTGCCTCCTAGGTCGGTCCCGAGGCTGGCGTCGAAATCCGAACTGCCACCGGAATTGGCGAGGATGTTGTGGCGGTGGCTGGCGACCGCGCCGTCGGCAACGAAAACCGACGAAGCGGCCTGCGTCAGGGGATCCGGCGGCTGTCCGCTGCCGGAGCGGTTGTTCCAAACAATGCTGTTTCCGAGGAAAAGCGTACCTCCATTCCAGATGCCGCCGCCAGCGTGGCTTGCGGTGTTGCCTGAGATGGTGGCGTTGATCACTCGCACGTCGGCACCGGGATCGATACCAATGGCCCCGCCTCGCACGGCCTGATTGCCATGCCAGATACAGCTTTCGAAGTCGGGAGCCGAACCGGTTGCCGCCCTGACCGCCCCACCGCGGTTGCTGCCGCTGTCGCAGCGAATGAATTCGCAGGCGAAGAAAACCGGAGCGGATCCAGCGCCAATCCAGGCACCCGCACCACCCGTGAATCTGGATTCGTTGTCGTGGAACCGGCAATTCACAATCGTCGGGCTGGCGGCGTCGATGTAGATGGCACCGCCATGAAGGCTCGGAATGATGCCGGACGGGGGTGCTCCGCGGGCACGGGTGAGGGTGAAGCCGTCCAGCACGCTGTCCGCACCCAGGCTGACGGCGGTGACGAGATGATGGGTTTGTGGAACGTCGCTTTGGCCGGACATACCACTCAGGATGGTTGGATTCCGCAGCGGATCGCGCGCGGCGCGATGATTTTCATTTCCGGCAAAGCCGCCGTAAAGGGACACGCCGTCGCGCAGCTTGAAACTTGCATACGCACCATCATGCCGCATCCCCGGTCCTTCCATGGGATGATAGGTGCCCTGCGCCACCCAGATTTCATAATCTGTCACCGCCTGCTCGAGGGCGTGCTGAAGGGATGGGAACGCATCCTCCCAGCTCAGACCACTGGCACGCCCGCTGGCCGATGGATCCACAAAGACCCGATCCGGCACCACGTCCACCACCAGGGTGGCGAAGCTGCGAAGTCCGTCCTCATCCAGTGCCGCGATGCCCATTTGGACGCGCCCGAATCGATGTGGCAGGATCTCCAGTGTCACCTCGCCGGTGATGGTGTCGAGCGTCGGCACGATGAGGTCCGGCGGCTCCATCAACAGGATCTCGAAGCCCACCACTGAGTCATCGAACTGACCGGCGACGGAGGCCGCGTGCATACCGCTCCCCGGGGCAAGGACAATGATCCGGCGCGGCTCGATGACGGCCGGGCCGGTCGGTCCGTTTTCGAAGCAGCCCATGTCGGGCGCGGCACCCTGCGGCCTGGGTTCGCCATTGATGTCTGTTGTCGTGTCGGTGGCCGTGCCTGCATTGATCGCCGGCGAGCCGGTGCGCAGGCGGAATCCGGAGCCGTCGCCTGGTGGCATGCCCGGTGCGCCTGTTGCGATGAACGCGGGATCGGCATCAATGTTTCCGCCGCCATCGATGCCTGCGGCGGGATCCCATCCGTCGCTGCCGCCTGAATTCGCCACCAAGGAGGAAACGAAGCGCGCTGTCGGCACTTCGCCGTTGTAGGTCGAGCTGGAGGCGGAGACCCAATCGCGCCTGTAGCCACGCTGGTTGTTCCACAGGATACAGTTGGTGTAGGTCGCCTCGTTCTCGCTCGGAAAGTTCGAATTGCTCACTGCTCCGCCATGCTTCCAGGCGGTGTTTTCCGTGAAGGTGCAGTGGGTGGCGTTGAGGACGTCCGCGACATTCTCGATTGCTCCGCCGACGTCCGCGGTATTGGCGTGAAACAACGAGTTGCGGATGCTCGCGCTTTGGCCCGCGACATAAACCGCCCCGCCGCGCATGGCCACATTGCGGGAAAAAGAAGTGTCTGTTAGAATCACGTGTCCGTTGGTGTCGGATAGCGCGCCGCCCCATTGCGAGCGGTTCGAGCGGAAATCACAGCGGCGGAATTCGACCGTCGATGAATCGATGGAGACTGCGCCGCCTAAGCTGGATGATTCATTTCCGCTGAAACGGCAGCCTTCCACCGTGAGCGGCCCCACATTCAAGAGTGCCATGCCACCGCCATATCGGCTTTGGTTCCCATAAAACCGGCAGTTGCGAATGACAGGCGATGCCGCGCTGACAAGCATGC
This sequence comes from Haloferula sp., assembly GCA_007126655.1. Classification (GTDB taxonomy): domain Bacteria; phylum Verrucomicrobiota; class Verrucomicrobiia; order Verrucomicrobiales; family Akkermansiaceae; genus Luteolibacter. The sequence continues at coordinate 29,276 of SLAV01000222.1, forward strand.
CTCCCCCCCATTCGCCAAGCCCCGGCCCCTCGGTGGTCGAAGTGACTGGTCCTGCGGCAGTGATCCAGAAGCCATCCAATACCGTGCCACCGCCCACGCCCGACGCGACCACGACCGTATCCGCATTGAGGCCGCGCTGATCGGCCACGCTTTTGATGACACCATCGCCCTCCGGGTCCACGTCATCACCCGCCAAATCGCCGCTGAGAACCGTGCGCCAGCGCTCCGGATCGCGTTCTGCGAAGTCCGCCGCCCCGGATTCGAATCCTCCAAACAGCGCCACGCCATCGGGCAGATGGAAACACGAGGTGGGATCGTTTTTCACGCGGCCGGCACCTTCGTCGGGCCGGTGAATGCCCTCCGCGACCCAGATTGAATAACCCGCGCCACCGAGCGCCAGCGCGTCCTGCAAGTATGGAATCGCGTCGTCCCAGCTCAAACCGGTGCCCGCTCCGTCTGCGGTACGATCGACAAACACGACCTCCGGAAATACATCAACCGCCAGCGCCCGGTGGGATACAGCGCCGCTTGTGGACTCCGCCTCAAGGATGACCACGAAGCGCCCCATCGTGCCTGGCGGAACTTCGATGTTCAACAAGCCGGTCTGCGGATCGATGCTCACGCCCAGCACACCTGCTGGTTTCACTCCGCCAATGCCGAAGCTCGTGGCTGTGCCATCGAAGGCATTGGCGGCAGAAAATATGTGGGTTTGCGCACCGTCGTTGGGATGGATCGCGAGACGCGGCGCGGGACCCGCCGCACCGGGGCCGCCGCCCGATTCGTAGGCACCAAGATCGGGCAGTGGGCCGGCCACGCGATTCGCCCCATCGCGATCGTGTGGGAGTGGTTCGGCGGTGATGCCATCGTCGTCGAGATCGCAATCATCGTCGGGCAGCAGGGCCGTCGATCCAGCATTGATTGCCGGCGAGCCCGTGTTGAGCCGGAAATTTCCACCCGTTTCCGGCGCGTCGAGCGGTGATATCGGAATCCACATGGCGGGGTCGGCATCGATGTTGCCGCCGCCATCGACTCCAAAGCTGTCATCCCACGCCGCACTGCCGCCTGAGCCTTGAACCAGGCAATGGGAGAAAACGAGGCGTGGATCGTTGTAGCTGGATTGCAACGCGAGGGTCGCGATCGGTCCGGCCACGATGCCTGCGGACATGTTGTTCCAGAATATCGAATTGCGGAATTCCGGAGCATTTGTGTGAGAAGTGAAGGGATAATAAAACGCGCCGCCGCGGCGATGCGCCAGGTTGCCGGTGAAGGTGCAGTTTGAGTAAATCCCAGTATGGTTCGTGCTCGTCACCGCCCCACCGTCGAAGGTCGCGCGATTTCCTGAAAACACGGCGTTGGCCACGTTCAGCCGGCCGGTGCCACTGATCGAAAGTGCGCCGCCGGAATATGCCGAATTTCCGCGAAAATCGACGCTGGCGATCAGAGCGCCGTGTGCGCCCGCAGATGCCGTCACCGCACCGCCGCCGGTGCCCGCCCGGTTGCCGGTGAAGGTCGATCGGCGGATCACCATCAATTCACCCGAGATGCTGAGCGCTCCACCATGGCCTTGGTTGTTGCGAACAGCCTCGTTTTCGATGAATTCGCACCCATCGATGTGCAGGATCAATTGCTGCGTGCGGATCGCCCCTCCCGCTTCAGCTCCTTGGTTGCGTTCGAAGCGGGAATCCACGACCTCCAGCACACCTCCCGTTGCCCGTATCGCGCCACCTGAGCCTCCGCTCTGCAGCTCATCGCCAACATGGTTTTCCACAAACAAGCTGTCAGTCACAGTGAGGTCGCATTCATTGGCAAGGATCGCACCGCCGGAGACGATGAGCCAGCTCACGCCCGAAGCAGCTTGGTTCCGCTTGAAGGTCGAATGGGTTACGACGACCCGGCCGTCCGTGATTTGCATGGCACCGCCGCCACGGCCACGATTGCCGATGAAGCGGCAGTCGCGCACCTCCAAATCGGCCTGCGTGGCCACCACGCCGCCGTTGGCAGCCGCAGTGATGGTGAATCCGTCGAGCGTCACCGCTTCCGGGCTTTCGAGGGTTACGACGCTCAGTGCGTTGATTCCGCGCTGGTCGGCAGGGTCGGCGATTTTCCCCGTTTCATCGGGATCGAGATCATCGCCGGCAGGTCGCCGCTGAGAATGGTCGGGCGGGCCTGTGGATCCCGCCCGTCGCGCGTCGTTTCATTTCCGGCGAAGCCGCCGAATAGATGTGTGTCGCCCGGGATGATGAAGGTGGCCTCCTCGCCATCCTCCACGGTGCCTGGACGGTGAAGGCCCTCCGCCACCCGGATTTCCATGGGAATCCCCACGATGTGCGGGATTCGCAGCGCATCCTGCAAATTTGGAAATGCATCATCCCAGCGCAGGCCGGTCGCAAGGCCGGTCGCCGCCGGATCGACAAAGACGACCGAAGGAAACACATCGATCCGTGCGATCTGATAGCTCGTGGCACCTGCGGCATTTGTCGCCCCGATCATGATCCGCACCGGTCCGAACTGGTGCGGCGACACTTCCACATCCAGGCGCCCGCTCGCCGGGTCGATGCTTGCCACAAGGATGTCTTCCGGCAAAACCCGCTCGATCCGGAAAACGGTGGCCGTCGCATCGAAA
>SLAV01000099.1 GCA_007126655.1 Haloferula sp.
CGACAACTACCACCTCGACAACGCGCTCGACCTCTGCTCCGCCAAAGCCCGCGAAGCCTTCATCAAAGCCGCCGCCGCCGAAACCGCCCTCCGCCCCGACATCCTCAAGCGCGACCTCGGCCGCCTCCTCCTCGCCCTCGAGGAACTCCAGGAGGAAAACATCCGCCAAGCCATCGAGCCCAAAGCCACCGCCGCCCCCGCGCTCGACGACGACGAGCGCGCCGAAGCCCTCGCCCTGCTCACCGATCCCCACCTGTTAGACCGCCTCCTCGCCGACTTCGACCTCTGCGGCGTCATCGGCGAAGACACCAACAAACTCGTCGGCTACCTCGCCGCCACCACCCGCAAATTTGAAAAGCCCCTCGGCCTCATCATCCAGAGCACCAGCGCCGCCGGAAAAACCACCCTCATGGAAGCCATCCTCGCCATGATGCCCGAAGAAGAGCGCGTGCAATACTCCGCCATGACCGGCCAGGCCCTCTACTACCTCGGCGAAATCGACATCCGCCACAAAATCCTCGCCATCGCCGAAGAAGAAGGCGCCGAGCGCGCCAGCTACGCCCTCAAACTCCTCCAATCCGAAGGCCAGGTCAGCATCGTCTCCACCGGCAAAGACGCCACCACCGGGCGCATGCAGGCCGAGGTTTACCGCGCCGAAGGCCCCACCCAACTGATGCTCACCACCACCAGCATCGAAGTGGACGAAGAACTCCAAAACCGCTGCCTCACCCTCACCGTCGACGAATCCCGCGAGCAAACCCGCCGCATCCACCAGCTCCAGCGCGAAGCCCGCACCCTCCAGGGCCTCGAAAAAAAGCAACGCCGCGCCCTCGTGCGCCGTGCCCACCAGAACGCCCAGCGCCTCCTGCGCCCCCTCGACGTCATCAACCCCTACGCCCCGCGCCTCACCTTCCCCGACGAAAACACCCGCCTCCGCCGCGACCAGGAAAAATACCTCACCCTCATCGACGCCATCGCCTTCCTCCACCAGCACCAGCGCCCCGTCAAAGAGCGCGGCGGACGCCCCTACATCGAAGTCACCCTCGCCGACATCCGCACCGCCAACCGCCTCGCCGGAGAATGCTTCGGCCGCAGCCTCGACGAAATGCCCCCGCAAACCCGCCGCTTCCTCGACCTCCTCTGGCACCACGTCAAAACCACCGCCCGGGAAAAAAGCATCGACCCCGACCAAGTCCGCTTCAGCCAGCGCGACGCCCGCGAAGCCACCCGCTGGAGCCAGATGCAAGTCAAACGCCACCTCGCCAAACTCGCCGAACTCGAATACCTCATCATCCACGGCGGCGGACGCGGCCAGCAATGGCGATACGAACTCATCTATCGCGGCGAAGGCGAGGAACACCAACGCTTCATGCTCGGCCTCATTGATCCCGAAAGCCTCCAGCAAGCCCCGCCCACCTTGCCCGACGATGGAAACCGGGGCACTCAAAACCAAGAGTGGGGCATACCGGGGGCACCCCAGGGGCAGGGCAGGGGCACGGGTGGTTCACCCCCGCAAACCCCCGAAAAACCCAGCAACCAAAAGGCATCCAGCGCGAAGCCGGAACAAACCCCCGAAAACACGCAACCGGAGGGCGACGAACATGCCGCGTAAAGGAGATCATACCGAAAGGCCGCCCCTCGGCGACCCCCACGACCCGCACGGCTGGCACCTCGTCACCGAAGCCTTCTTCGAGTGGATGGCCGTCACCAACTACTCGCCGCGCACCATCCACAACCGGCGCAACTACCTCACCTACTTCATCCGCTGGGCCATGGAACGCGGCCTCACCCGGCCCAACGAAGTCACCAAAGCCACCCTCGAACGCTACCAGCGCCACCTCCTCCACTACCGCAAGCGCGACGGCGACCCGCTCGCCACCCGCGGCCAGCACAGCCGCCTCACCCCCATCCGCGCCTTCTTCAAATGGACCACCCGCCAGAACCTCACCCTCTACAACCCCGCCAGCGAACTCGACCTCCCCCGCATGGAAAAACGCCTCCCCAAACACATCCTCACCGAAGCCGAAGCCGAGAAAATCATGGGCATGCCCGACGTGAAAGACCCCCTCGGCCTGCGCGACCGCGCCATGCTCGAAGTGCTCTACTCCACCGGCATGAGGCGCATGGAACTCATGAACCTCACCCTCCACGCCATCGACGAGGAACGCGGCACCGTCATGATCCGCCAGGGCAAAGGAGCCAAAGACCGCATGATCCCCATCGGCGACCGCGCCATCGCCTGGGTGCGCCGCTACCTCGACGAAGTCCGCCCCTCATTGGTCCGCGAACCCGACCCCGGTCACCTCTTCCTCACCAACCTCAACGAACCCTTCACCCCCAACCGCCTCACCCAGATGGTGCGCGACTACATCAAAGCCGCCGACATCGCCAAGCAAGGCAGTTGCCACCTGCTGCGCCACACCTGCGCCACCCTCATGTTAGAAAACGGAGCCGACACCCGCTTCATCCAGCAACAACTCGGCCACGCCGAACTCAGCACCACCCAGATCTACACCCAGGTCAGCATCCGCAAGCTCAAGGAAATCCACACCGCCACCCACCCGGCAAAGATCCGGGACAGCAGGAACAAAAGCCAGAAGCCCGAAGACCCGAAACCCGAGCCGCCAGAGGAACCCGGCGACGACTCCGGGGCGTGAATCCGCGCCCGTCGCGCCCGTGCGCTTGTCTTTTTTATTTTAGCTGCTTATCTTAGCGGCCAAGTGGAACGTGCTGCTAAAAGAAAAAGCGTCTTCGCGTGGTTGCTCGCGCTCCTGATCGTAATGGGAGTCTTCGGCGAAAACCGCGCCTGGGGATTTTTTGCCCAGCCCCAACCCGCGCCCGGCCAAATCGCCGCCGCAAATCCCACAGCCACCGGGGAAAACTACGATGCTTCCCGGTATGACGCGCCAGACTACGCTGTTGCCGCAAATAATGCAGGGCGTGCGAATACGCTCGTTCACAATGGCTTCGAAGTTCGGGCAGTTCGTAATTTGAGTCACATCGACGATTCGACGCTGGGAGCTATGGCTCAAAAGGGCTTTGCTCCTCGAACGATCAACGGAGACAAGATCGTCTTGCAC
>SLAV01000143.1 GCA_007126655.1 Haloferula sp.
GCCATTTCGGGGATGTCGGTCTTGCCGAGGACGGTGGCCCCGATGATGACGATGCCGATGAGGATGATGACGCTCTGGATGAAGTCGGTGCCGATGACGGCGAATAGCCCGCCGAAGAGGGTGTAGATGATGCAGACGAGAAGGATGGCGGTGAGGCCGGTGACGTAGTCGATGCCGGAGAGTGCGAAGACGAGTTCGCCGCCGGCGATGGCCATGGTGACGAGCCATGCCATGGAGTAGAGCATGGAGATGAGGAGGAAGATGATCCATGCGGTGGTGCCGAAGCGGAGGCGGAAGAAGTCGCCGCTGGTGAAGCCGCGCGGGATGAGCTTGTGGATGCGCATGGCCATGGGCGCGAAGAGAAAGAGGCCGAAGCTGGCGGTGGCGTAGGCGAGTAGGCCCCAGACGCCTTGTTTGAGGGCGAAGACGGGGGCCATCATGGTGGTGTTGGACGTGATCCATGTGGCCATGGCGGTGGCGGTGCCGAGGGCGAGGCCGACGTTGCGGCCGGCGAGCATGAAGGATTCGGAATCGGTGGCGCGGCGACCCCACCAGACGCCGAGTGCGATCCAGACGATGCCGAGACCGACCAGCAGGGCGAGGCCGGTGGTGGGATCGAGGACGTGGGCGTTGGCGGTGGTGGCGGAGGCGATCACGGTTCGAGAGGTTCGTGGCGCGAGCGGAGGTGGCCGCGGAGGATGGCCGCGAGGGTGGCGAGGAAGACGATGGCTCCTGAGATGAGAAGCAGGATGACCCAGCGGGTGGCGATGAATTCGACGCGGACTTCGAGTGGAGCGGACCATTCGCCGGGGGGGGCGTCGGCGGGCACGCTGCGGATGCGGAAATAATGGCTGCCTGCGGGGAGGCCGGTGACGACGGAGCCGGGGTCGGTGCCTTGATAGCGGGTGCGGGTGTCGTCCCCGGGGAATTCGGGGTCGGGGGACTGCTGGAGTTCGAAGGTGGCTTTATCCGGACCTTCCCAGGCGAGGTTGACGACGCCTTCGTTGGTGGAGAAATAAGTGGCCTCCGGCGGCAGTTCGGGGGCCGTGAAGCGGGCGGATTCCCCGGCACATGGCGTCATGAGGGTCGCGCCGAGAATGAAGGCGCAGACGACGACGGGCAGATGGAGGTTGGGTGGGTGGATGATCCGGTGGATTTGATTCGGCGCTTTCCCTTGCTTCGCATTGGGCGATGGCACACACCCGCATTAGAATACGGCGTTCCGGCGCGGCGCAAGGTGTTAGATCCCGTCTTATGTTAGAATCCCGTTGGTTTCCCGCGGAGGCAACCCAGCGATCCGCAGCGGTGGATCACGCGCCGGGGAGGTCAATCAGGAAGCGGGCATCGCCCGCTCTCGCCGAGGTGGATTGCTCAATCGGGCACCCGCTTTCGCGCGGGCGCGGATTTTTTTCGTGCGCGGATCGTGTGCGGATGGTTGTTTGCCGCGTGTCCTATCTGGAAATCCAAGACCTGCACACCCATTTCAGCCAACGCGGCGGGAGCGTGTTCGCGCCGAAGCGGAAGATCATCCGGGCTGTCGATGGCGTTTCGCTCGAACTGGAAAAAGGCGAGATCCTCGGGCTGGTGGGCGAATCGGGCTGCGGGAAATCGACGCTTTCGCGGACAGTGATGCAACTGATTGCGCCGACTTCGGGGAGGATCGTGCTGGATGGCGAGGTGCTGGCGGACCTTTCTGCCCGCGAGATGCGGCGTAGGCGGCTGGATTTCCAGATGATCTTCCAGGATCCCTACGCATCGCTGAATCCGCGGATGACGGTGTTTTCGACGTTGGCCGAGGCGGTGCGCCAGCGGCACCCGCGCATCCGGGGCGCGGCGCTGGAGAAACGGGTGGTCGAGCTGATGGCTACGGTTGGGCTGGATGCAACGGTGATGCGGAAATATCCGCACGAGTTCTCGGGCGGGCAGCGCCAGCGGATTGCGATCGCCCGCGCGCTGGCGCCCGAGCCGAAGCTGATCATCGCTGATGAGCCGGTTTCCGCGCTCGATGTCTCGATCCAGTCGCAGATCCTCAATTTGCTCAAGAAGCTCCAGCGCGATCTTGCGCTGACGATGATCTTCATTTCGCACGACCTCGGGGTGGTGCATTTCGTAGCCAACCGGATCGCGGTGATGTATCAGGGGAAAATCATCGAGTTCGGCGAGGCGGGCGAGGTGTTTCACAACCCCCGCGAGGATTACACACGCAAGCTGGTGGCCTCGATTCCGCGGCTGGCGGGCGCTGAGGAATGACGTCTGGCGCGATCCGCGCCGCGCGCGACGCACCGCTTGCGCCGCCGCGGATGGTGGCGCAGGCTGGCAATTCACGAATTCTCCAAACTTCCCGATCCAACATCCCATGAACACGACGACACCACGAAAGACCAAGCTCATATGCACCCTTGGCCCCGCGACCGAGGATCCGGAAATGATCGGGCGGATGATGGATGCCGGGGCGAACGTGTTCCGGCTCAACATGAGCCACGCGAAGCACGACTGGGCGAAACGGATGGCGGAGGCGGTGCGGGAGCAGGCGGGTCGCAGGGGACTGCACCGTGCGGTGCTTTTCGACCTGACCGGGCCTTCGATCCGCACCGGCGCGCTGCCGGAGACCTATGATCTGAGGGAGGGCGACACGGTCGAGTTCCGCAAGGAGGGGGCCGCGGCGGTTGAGGAGATCTCTACGACGGTGAATTACGAGGGATTGATGGACGATGTGTCGGAGGGCAACACGCTGGTGGTGGACAACGGCGCGCTGCTCATGGAGATCGAGCAGGTGGAGGACGAGCGCATCGTGTGCCGGGTGAAAACGCCGGGGCCGCTCGGTTCGCGGCGGCACATCAACCTCCCGGGCGTGCGCCTGAACCTGCCGGCGCTCACCGAAAAGGACCTGAAGGATCTCGAACTGGCCGTCGAGTGCAACGCGGACTTCATCGCCGGATCGTTCGTGCGCGACGCGAGCCACGTGCGCGAGCTGCGGGCGGCATGCGATTCGCTCGATGGCCAGGCACAGATCGTTGCCAAGGTGGAGGATCAGGAGGCGGTGCGCAATATCGACGCAATCATCCACGAGTCCGACGTGATCATGATCGCGCGGGGTGACCTCGGCACCGAGGTCCGTTTTGAGGAACTGCCGATCCTGCAGCGGCTGATCGTGAAGCGCTGTCACGAGCTGGGGACTCGCGTGATCGTGGCGACGCACATGCTCGAATCGATGATCACCCAGCCGACGCCCACGCGCGCCGAGGTGACGGACGTGATGAATGCGGCCTACGAGGAGGCGGACGCGCTGATGCTCTCCGGCGAGACCTCGGTCGGCCGCTACCCGGAGCGATGCGTCGATGCGATGGACCGGATCGCCCGGCGGATCGAGCGTACCGGCGGCCATGGCTACGGACAAAGAGTGCTCCTGCGCGACGAACGGCTCAAAACGGCGCGCGCGGCGGTGACGCTTGTGGACTCGCTGCCGGACGCCCGGCTGGTGGTGCTCACGCGCCGGGGCGTGCTGGCCAACCATGTGGCGATGCTGCGCCCGAGGACGCCGCATTTGCTCGCCATCACGCCGAAGGACCGGGTCTGCCGCCAATTGTCGCTTTCGCGCGGGGTGCTCGCATTCAAACAGCCGTTCGCCACCTCGATCCAGGGGACGATCGAGCGGGCCTGTGAACGTTTGCTGGAGGAAGGGCTCGTGCGCAAGGGGATGCCGCTGGTGGTGGTTTCGGACATCTTGTCCGACCAGTTCGCGGCGAACTCGATCCTGCTGCACCACGCGTGACGCGTCGTCTTAGCGATGCGAAAAGCGGGTTCACTTTTTGCCTTGGACGCACGGGTGCGGAGTCCTACATTCCGCCCCGGCAGCCGCCAACATCATGGCTACGAAAGAATTCACGATCCTCAACAAGCTTGGCATCCACGCCCGGCCAGCGGCGCAGTTCGTCAAGACGGCCAACCGCTTCCAGTCAGACTTATCCGTTGAAAAAGATGGCGAGGAGGTCGATGGCAAGAGCATCATGGGTCTGATGATGCTGGCCGCCGGGCACGGTTCGGTGATCCAGGTCAGCGCGGACGGGGCGGATGCCGACGAGGCGCTGTCCGCCCTGGGCGAGCTGATTGAGCGGAAGTTCGAAGAGGAATGAATCCGCGGATCACGCGTTTTTTTTTAATTCGCCTGTTGCCAAATCCCGGATTTCCGAAATAATTTCCGCCCGTGCGCGACACGGCGCGACCCAGCCTCATAGTGTAATGGTAGCACCCCGGATTTTGATTCCGTTAGTCTAGGTTCGAATCCTAGTGAGGCTATTTTTACCGGTTTATTTCCCTGTGGGCGGGCATTTGGCGGTTGTCAGGTGTGATCGGGACGGCGAGCTTGCGCGATGTTCCGATTTCTGACCGTCAGGTTTTTCCTTATTTTCACCGCCTCCGCCTCAACGGTCGCCGGCGCCCCGGACGGGGTATTGGTGGATGATCGTTTCACAGTCCGCGAACTGGCGCGCGGCGGGGACCACCCGGTGATCTCGCCATCGTCCATCGGCATCGATGAGGACGGCCGCATCTACGTGGTGGAGACCCACCGTTTCCGCTATGGGGTGGACGACAACCGGAACCGTGAGTTCTGGTTCCTTGAGGACATCGCCTCGGAGACGACGGCGGACCGGCTGGCGATGTACAAGCGCCACACCGACCGGGTGCCAATGGATTACTACACCGAGCGCAGCGAGGTGGTGCGACGCCACGAGGATGCCGATGGCGACGGAAACATCGACGTGACCCGGGTGTTCGCGGACGGTTTCGACGGGCCGCTCGATGGCACGGCTTCCGGCGTGTTCGCATTCGAGGGGGCGGTGTATTTCGCGTGCATCCCGAAGCTGTGGATGCTGCGCGACACGGACGGCGACGGCACGGCGGACGAGCGCCACGTCATCGCGGACGGCTTCGGGGTGAGGGTTTCGTATTCCGGGCACGACATGAACGGCTTCGCGCTCGGGCCGGACGGGCGGATCTACGGCACGATCGGCGACCGCGGCTTCAACGTGGAAACGCGCGAGGGGAGTGGATACCGCCACCCGGATACAGGCGCGGTTTTCCGGTTCGATGTGGACGGGAGCAACTTCGAAGTGATCCACACCGGCCTGCGAAATCCGAAGGAGATCGCCTTCGACCGGCTGGGAAATCCGGTGTCGGTGGACAACGACGCCGACATGGGCGACCGCGCGCGGATCGTTTATCTCACCGAATCCGGCGACAGCGGCTGGACGATGGGGCATCAGACGATGTCCTCGTTCCACAGTTGGATCGGCATGGACGAGCGGCCGCCGAACCGCTGGATGGATGAGAAAATGTGGCACGAGCGGAACGCGGAGCAGCCGTTGTCCATGATTCCGCCGGTGGCGTTGCTTACGTCCGGCCCGTCGGGGCTGGCCTACCATCCGGGCACGGGTTTCTGTGATTCGGAGCGCGGGAGGTTCCTGATTTGCGACTATCGGGGGAATCCCGCGATCTCGGGCATCTGGTCGTTCGAGCTGGAGCCGCACGGCGCGGGCCTGAAGCTGGCGGACGCGCGGTGGTTCCTGCAGGGGGCGGCGGCGACGGATGTCGATTACAGCTGGGACGGCCGGGTGGTGGTGAGCGACTTCATTGGCGGTTGGCGCGCCCACGACGACGGGCGGTTGCTGGTGGTGGAAAACCCCGAGGGCCCCGGTGTGCCGGATGGCCACGCGGCGGTGGCGGAGCTGGTGGCGGAGGGATTCGCGCATCGCGGCGCGGAGGAATTGACCGCGCTGCTCGATCACCCGGACATGCGGGTGCGCCTGCGGGCGCAGATCGCGCTCACCCGGCACGACGACGCTCTCGACCTGCTGGCGCGCGCGGCGGGGCCCGGCGGGGAGTTCGACCGCAGGCTGCACGGCGTGTGGGGACTCGGCATTCTGGCGCGCCGCGGCGGCGGTGTGCCGGCGCCCTTCCCGGAGGAAACACCGGTGGCAGACGAGGCGCTGCGGCTGGCCGCCGCCGGGGTGCTGGCCGGGATGACGGACGATGCCGACCCTCGAATCCGCGCGCAGGTGTGGCGGGTGCTCGGCGAATCGCCGCTGGCGGGGGACGAACTGCCGGTGGCCCAGGCGATGCGCGACGATGAGGCCCGGGTGCGGTATTTCGCGGCATTCGCCGCGGCGAAGTCCGGTGGTGGCAGCCATCTCGACGCGGTGCTCGCGATGCTCCGCGAAAACGACGACGCCGACGTGTATCTCCGCCACGCCGGGGTGGTGGCATTGGAATCGCTGGCCGGGGAGGAGCGGATCGCCGCGCTGGCGGCCGATGATTCGGTGGAGGTGCGCATCGCCGCCGTGGTGGCGCTGCGGCGCATGGGATCGCCGGAGGTGGGTGTCTTTCTGGATGACGCCGAACCCGTCGTCGCGGCGGAGGCGATCCGGGCGGTCTGTGACGAGGATATCCGCGAAATCCGGCCTCAGGTCGCGGCGATGCTGGATGATTCGACGTCGGCCGCGGCCCGGTCCGGGTTCATGCAGCGGCGGCTGCTGCACAACGCGTTCCGCACGGGTGGCGGGCAAAACGCGCGGCGTTTGATCGGCGTGGCGCTTGACGAGGAATTTCCGGACGAAACCCGCGTTGAGGCCGCACGGCTGGTCGGCCAATGGATGGATCCCCCGGTGGTGGATCAATTTCTCGGCGATCACGCGCCGCTCGACGCCCGGCCGGACGACGAGGTCATACCGGCTCTGGCCGGGATGATCGATGAGGCGCTGGCGGGGGATGACGTTTCTGCGGAGGCTGCGCTTGGATGGATCGGTGGGTATGGACTCGAGGCCTCCGCCACGAAAATCCGCGCGATTGTCGATGAAGGCCGTCGTGCCGCAGCATTGCGCGGGTCCGCCCTGCGGGTGCTTCTCGAGCACGACGACACTCTGCCTCTGGAGGCGCTGAACGACTGGGCGACGGATGGAAAAGACGAGGTCGCGCTGGTGGCCATGCGCAGCCTGGCCGCCCGCGATCCATCCGCCGCGATTCCCGGTCTGCGCGAGGCGATCGCCGCCACCGGCACCAGTCGCGCGCGGGAGGCATGGCGCGTGCTGGCAAATCTGCCGGGGCCGGAGGCTCTGGAAATCATCGCCTCCGGTATGGACGCGCTGGTGACTGCGAAGGGCGTGGTGCCGGAGGCGCTGGAACGCCTCGACGCTGCGAGGAAACGGGGGGATGAAGCACCCGCAATCGCCGCCGCGTTGCAGGCCTACGATGACGTGGTGGCCGGGTCCGACGATCCGCTCGCCCCTTGGCTGGCCTCGCTGAAGGGCGGGGACTACCGCGCCGGCGGGCGGATTTTCCGCTCGCATCCGGCGGGCGAATGCCGCCGCTGTCACGAGGCGCAGCCAGGCCGGACTTCGGAAGACAACGCCGGGCCGAACCTCGCCGGCGTGGGCAACCGCAAGGACGCGCGCAAGCTGCTCGAATCGCTGGTGCTGCCCGACGCCGAGATCACCCCCGGTTTCGGCACCGCCATCGTCACCTTGACAAACGGCGGCGCGCTCACGGGCACGTATTACGGCGAAACCGGATCGCACCTCGAGCTGCTGGCCCCCGAGGGCGCGCTGCGGATCGACGCGGACGACATCGCGGACGTCGCTCTCTCGCCCTCCTCGATGCCCGCGATGGGCGACTTGTTGGATCCGTATGAATTGCGCGACCTTGTCGCCTGGCTCGGCAACCAGACCGGCCCCGAAGCCCCGGCTCCGGAGGACGCGCCGGACGTGTTCGAGCCATTCGACGCGGCAGCTGCGGAGGCCGCACCCGAACCGGTGGCCGATCCCGAGGCGTTCCGCAGGCTCGGCCAACAGCAATACATCCTGTGCGCGGCCTGCCACGGGCAGCAGGGCGAGGGAGGCCCGGCCGGGCCGCCGCTGGCGGGTTCCGAATGGGTGCTCGGCCCGGCCGAAAACCTGATCCGCATTCAGCTCCGCGGCCTGCACGGGCCGATCGAGGTGAAAGGCGTGGAATACGACATGGTTATGGCCCCGATGCCGTTCCAGAACGACGAGCAGATCGCCGCCGTGCTCACCTACATTCGCTCCAGCTGGGGCAACGATGCGCCGCCTGTTGCACCGGCGGACGTGAGGGCCTTCCGCGACGAGGTGGGCGAGCCGATGTTGCGGGCCGGGGATTTGAAGCCGCACGGACAATGAGATCCGGCTTGCGTGTGAATATTGTGTTTGGAAAAAACACGGCACGGCCCATGCTTCGTTAAAACATCGAGCAACGGCTGATCCTCCGAATGTCGACATGAGTTCCAAACGCAAGAAGAAGAAGACCACCCCGCCGAATCCGCGCATTCTCATCGTCACCCCCGAGATCACGTATCTGCCTCCGGGGATGGGGAACATGGCGCAGCGGATGTCGGCGAAGGCGGGCGGACTCGCGGATGTCTCCGCCTCGTTGGTATCCGCGTTGTATGAACTCGGGGCCGACGTGCACGTGGCGCTGCCGAACTACCGGCGGATGTTCCAGGGTGACGTGTTCGACTTCCACGAAAAGGAGCTGCGCAAATACCACGAGGTGCTGCCCGAGGCGCACATCCACCTCGCGGAGGACCGGATCTTCTATTACCGCGAGCAGGTTTACAGCAACCACACCGAGGAGTCGATGCGCATCGCGATGGTGTTCCAGCGCGAGGTGATCAACCACATCATTCCGGTGGCTCGGCCGGACCTGATCCACTGCAACGACTGGATGACGGCGCTGATCCCGGCGATGGCGCGCCGACGGGGCATCAAGAGCCTGTTCACCGTCCACAACATCCACTCGCGCGAAACCAGCCTCGCGGAGATCGAGGAAACGGGGATCGACGCGGCGGAATTCTGGATGAACCTGTATTTCACCCGGCCGCCGTCGAACTACTTCGAGGCGCGCTACGACTGTGGCGTCGAGCTGCTGGCCTCCGGGATTTTCGCCGCGCATTTCATCAACACGGTGAGTCCGAGGTTTCTCCAGGAAATCGTGGACGGCTGGCATGAGGTGGTGCCGGATGCCGTGCGGTCCGAACTGCGGAATAAATACCACGCCAAATGCTCCGCGGGCATCCTCAACGCGCCGGATGTTTCCTACAATCCCGAGACCGATCCCGCTCTTGTCCGCAAGTTCGGACCGGATGATTTCCCGGAGGGCAAAGCCGCGAACAAACTGGCCCTCCAGCGCGAGCTGCGGCTCGAGGAGGATTCGGGCGCGCCGGTCTTCTTCTGGCCCTCGCGGCTCGATCCGGTGCAAAAGGGTCCGCAGCTGCTCAGCGACATCCTCCACCGGACCGTCTCCGATTACTGGGAGCGCAAATTGCAGGTCGTCATTGTCGCCAACGGCCCCCACCAGATCTGGCTGGAGCGGATCGTCGCGGATTACGACCTCGGCAGCCGCGTGGCGGTTGTGGATTTCAACGAGCGCCTGTCCCGGCTCGCCTACGCGGGGGCGGACTTCATGCTGATGCCCTCGCTCTTCGAGCCGTGCGGGTTGCCGCAGATGACGGCCCCGCTCTACGGCACGCTTCCCGTCGTCCACGCCACCGGCGGGCTTTACGACACCATCGAGCATCTGGACTGCGATAAATCAACAGGCAACGGGTTCCGATTCGAGACATACGACCCGGGGGCGCTGCGCTGGGGGATCGACCGCGCGATGGATTTCCACGCGCTGCCCGCCGAGGAGCGCGGGAGGCAGATCCGGCGCGTCATTCTCGAATGCCGCAAGCGATTCAGCCACAAGGAGGTGGCTCGCCGCTACATCGAGATCTACGAGGAAATGCTTGCCCGCCCGTTGGTCGAAACCCGCTCCGGCGAGTTGCTGCTGGGCGGATATGCTGAAAGATAATAATTACACTCCGAACTCAAAAAAACCGCCATTCTTGTCGGCCATCGCCTGCCATTAAACGGTGCTGATGATTACCTCGTGCCGCTACGATGACCGGCTGATTAGCATGAAACTCCGCTCCGCACTCTCCGCCGCCTGCCTGCTCTTTGGAGCCAATCCATCCTGCGCGGAGCGCCCCAATATCCTCTGGATCGTCTGCGAGGACATCAGCCCCCACCTTGGCAGCTACGGTTGCGCCGAGGCGCATACCCCACACCTCGATCGACTGGCCGCAGATGGAGTCCGCTTCACCCGCGCCTACGCGAACGCGCCGGTATGCGGTGTGGCGCGGGTCACCCTGCTCACCGGCATGTACGCACCCGCCACCGGCACCCAGCACATGCGAAGCCTCCGCCCGCTGCCGGACTCGATACCCGCCTACCCGAGGCTCCTCATGGAGGCCGGCTATTACGCGACCAACAACAGCAAGACGGATTACAATTCCAGCTACGAACGCATCAGGAACAGCCTCTGGCACGAGACCAGCAACCGCGCCCACTGGCGCAACCGCCCCGACGACAAGCCGTTCTTCGCCGTCTTCAACATCAACACCACACACGAGAGCCGGCTCGACGCGCCGCACATCCGGCGATTTGTCAACCGGGGCGAGATCCCGCCGGAGCCGCGCATCGCCCCGGCGGACATCACCCTGCCACCCTACCACCCCGACCTGCCTGAAATCCGCATGGACTGGGCGCGCCTCCACGATCTGATCACCCGCATGGATGAAGAGGTCGGCGAACTGCTCGACGAACTCGAGGAGGCCGGCGTGGCGGACAACACCATCATCTTCTTCTACTCCGACCACGGCGGCATGCTTTCCGCCTCGAAGCGCTACATCCACAACACCGGCACCCAGGTGCCCCTCATCGTCCGGTTTCCGCAAAAATGGCAACACCTCGCCCCGGCGGACCCGGGCGAAACCCACGACTCCATCGTCAGCTTCGTCGATCTGCCGAAAACCGTCCTCTCGCTCGCCGGGGCGGAGATTCCCGAAATCATGCAGGGCCGCGTGTTTCTCGGCGAAAACCCGGAGCCCGCCCCGGAGACCGTGCATTTCTACCGCGACCGCATGAGCGAGCGCCCAGACTTCAGCCGCGCCGTCACCGACGGGCGCTTCTACTTCATCCGCCATTTCATGCCCCACCGCCCGCCTGGCCGCGACACCCGCTACGGATACACCGTCCAGGCGAACTGGCGGGCATGGGAACAACACTTCGAGAGCGGCAAATGCGATCCCGTTCAATCGCGCTTCTATCAGCCCAAGCCGCCGGTCGAATTCTTCGACACCGCCGCCGATCCCTGGCACATCGCCAACCTCGCGGAAGACCCCGCGCATCAGGCGCGTCTCGACGCCCTCTCACGCGACCTCGACCAATGGATGATCGACATCCGCGACACCGGCCTGATCCCCGAGCACATGATGCGCGACCTCGCCGGCCCCGGCAAACCCCACGCCACCCTCTATGAATACGCGCAAAGCGAAGACTACCCCGTGGCCGAGCTGCTCGCCATCGCCAAAGACGTCGCCCTCGGCGATCCGGAGCACGCGCGGCGATACCTCGGCTACCTTTCGCACGACCACCCTGTGGCGCGCTATCACGGCGCATACGGATTGTTTCTCACCCGCCACGACCACCCCGCCGTGCGCGA
>SLAV01000330.1 GCA_007126655.1 Haloferula sp.
TATTACGGCGGCGAACGCGAAGACTGGGACGCCGTCACCCACCGCGGCCTCCGCGATGGCAACCTCGTCGCGTGGAACACCCTCAGAAACCTCGCCGACGTAAACCTCGCCATCCAGGAAAACTACGAGGCCGTCCTCGAATACATCGATCTCCCGCAATACATCGACTACATGGTCGTCAACCTATGGGCCGGCATGCAGGACTGGCCGTTCAACAACTGGAACGCCATCCGCCGCCGCGAACCCGGCAACGGCTTCATGTTCTTCTGCTGGGATTCCGAGCGATCCATGGAAAACCTCAACGCCAACCGCACCGGCGTCAACCAGGACGCCGCCCGCTTCTACGACCGCATGCGCGCCAACCCCGAATTCCGCCTCGCCTTCGCCGACCGCGTTCACCGCCACTTCTTCAACAACGGCGCGCTCACCCCCGCCCGAACCATCACCCGCTACCAGGCCGCCGCCGCCGTCGTCGAAACCGCCGTCATTGCCGAGTCCGCCCGATGGGGCAGCTTCCGCCACAAAAAGGGAACCGTCGGCGGCGGATCGGAACCCGACGTTTTCACCAAAAACAACCACTGGGACGCCGAATACAACCGCATCGTCAACGAATACCTCCCGCAGCGCACCGCCATCGCCCTTCAACAATTCCGCAACGCCGACCTCTACCCGGATCTCGACGCCCCCGAAATCTCCATCATCGGTGGCGGAATCCGCATCACCGCCGCCAACCCGTTCCACTACACCACCGACTGCACCGATACGCGACTCACCGGCGGAGCCATCAACCCCGCCGCAACCTCCGCCACCTTCAACGACGGCCTCTACGAAGCACTCGTTCCCATCCACCTCGCCACCATCATCCGCGCCCGCGTGCGACAAGGCCGCGGCAACTGGAGCGCTCTGGCGAGCGGCGACGTCCTCCAGGATCTCCCCGACCCCGCCGTCATCCACCAGTGGGACTTCGAGGATCCCGCCACCTTCCTTGATCCCGCTCTCACCGTCGGCGGCAGCAACGGCATCGGCGTCCAGATCGACCCCTTCGCCGATCCCGCCCCCGAAGTCGTCCGCCACCCGTCCTCCGCCCAGGGCTTCGGCTCCGCCCACCTCCGGGTCAACCACCCGCTCGGCGTCACCCTCACCTGGCACATCCCCACAACCGGCTTCGAGGACATCCTCATTGACTTCCTCTCCCGCCGCTCCGGCCAGGGTGCCGGCGAACAACTCTGGCAATACACCACCGATGGCAACACCTGGCTCGCCAAGGAAACCCTCGTCATCGAAAACGACGACCCCGCCCCCCATCAACTCGACTTCCGCAACATCCCCGCCGCCGAGAACAACCCGAACTTCGCACTCCGCGTCACCTTCAACCAGGCCGACGGCGGCACCGCCGGCAACAACCGATTCGACGACTTCACCGTCACCGGCTTCCCATCCGATACCGACCCCAGTCCTCCCGCCTCCATCACCTTCGAGGCCACCCCCACCGGCACCACCAGCGGGTCCACATTGGGTCCCGTCATCGTCCGCCTGTTGGATTCCGATGGCAACCCCGCCACCGCCTTCGACGGCCCCGTCACCCTCACCCTCGCTGGCGACGGCACGCTCACCGGTACCACCACCGTCGATGCCGTCTTCGGCACCGCCACCTTCGATGATCTCGCCATCATCGGCTCCGGTGCCTTCCAGCTCACCGCCACCGCCGCCGGTCTCGATCCCGTCACCACCTCCACCTTCCAGTGCCTCTCCCTCACCACCCTCGTCCTCCCCCGATACATCCAGGGCGATCAGGATGCCCAAGGCGACAACAACGACCGCGTCCCCTTCGCATGGCGGGCCCGCATCGACGGCCTCGCCCCGCTCGCCACCTACCGCATCGGCAACCGCGTCGCCCTCCCCACCGAGGCCCCCGACAACAACGGCGCGGGCAACGCCATTTACATCACCGGCTCGTCCGCCGACTGGATCCGCAACACCAACGCCCCCCGCTTCCGCGAAACCGACCTCGACACCCGCCACATCGAAATCACCGCCGATGCCGAAGGCTCGTTCACCGGCTGGTTCGTCACCGAGCCCACCGGCAACGCCCGCTTCAACCCCGGCAACGACCTCCACATGCGCCTCCTCCTCAACGACGGCAACGGCGGCGAGGACACCACCCACATCCTCACCACCCCGTCGAGCGCAACCGTCATCCCCTTCGGCGAAGGGGCCGGTGAGGGCACCGGCATCATCGGCGAAACCAGCGCCGCCGCCCGCCGCATCGTCGTCCTTTACGATGAAACCGAAGGCACCACCCGCCCTCTCGCCGCCACCCCCGTCGAAATCACCGGCTCGGAAACCGACGACCGTTACGTCACCTTCTACGAAACCGTCGTCGCCACCAACCCGCAACACTGGGGCGCCATCATCCCCAACACCCTCCCCGGCGGCCTGCGGCGCATCGAAGTCCGCCCGCTCACCGGCGACGCCGTCCTCGACACCCGCATCGACCCCGACGGCTTCCCCGGCACCGTCGATCCGGCCACCGGCACCACCCCGATTCTGCTCGATGCCGCCACCGGCATCGCCCGCTTCCTGCCCGGCGGCGACGGCTCGTGGAACGCCGCCGTCAACTGGTCCACCCAGACCGTCCCCGACGGCGACGGCCAAAGCGCCATCCTCAACGCCCCGGTGGACGGCAACCGCGCCGTCACCCTCGACGCCCCCGTCACCCTCGGCGACCTGCGCGTCGAGCAAAACGCCAGCCCCCACCGCAACCGCATCGACTCGGACGGCGAAACCGAAAGCCTCACCTTCGCCAACGACGGCCAGCCCGCCCGGGTCCGCGTCCTCGGCAGCGGCGAAGGCTTCGTCGAGTTCGACCTCGACGCCCCCGTCGTCCTCAAGGACGACCTGCGCCTCGTCATCGACCACCTCGGCAACGAAACCGACGACCTCTTCGGCGGCCTGCGCCTGCGCGGCGACTGGCAAGGCCCCGGCGGCCTCTTCAAACAGGGCGTCGGCATCGCCTCGCTCACCGGCGGCGGCAAGGACTTCACTGGCCCCATCGTCATCGAACAGGGCGCCCTGCGCGTCACCGGCCCCGCCACCCCGTCAAACACCTCCGGCGTCACCGTGCTCGAAGGCGGACAGCTCCGCCTCGTCTCCTCCAGCAGCCCGGGCGAACCGCGCGTCCACACCTTCGGCGGCGGCGCCATCCAACTCGCCGGCCTCGGCCGCGGCGGCGACCTGCCCGGCGGCCAGGAACTCGGCGTCCTCGGCGCGCTCCGATACGACCCGTCCGACAACGACAACCACGCCATCCTCACCAACCCGGTCCATCTCAATGGCGACACCGACATCCACACCGACGGCACCCGCAACCTCCTCGAACTCCAGGGGCCGCTCACCGGCACCGGCAGCCTGATCAAAACCGGCGGCGGCGCCCTCCGCCTCGCCGCCGACAGCCCCGCCTTCGCCGGTCCCGTCGAGGTCGAAAACGGCAGACTCGAAGCCGACGCCGACCTCGCCTCCGCCGACGTCCAACTCGGCGAAGACGGCGTGCTCACCGGCTCCGGCACGGTCGGTGCGATCACCGGCGAAGGCACCGTCGATCCCGGCGACCAAACCCTCACCGCCACCACCTCCGCCGCCGCCAATCATCAATTCCTCTTCACCGACACCACCACCGGCACCCTCGCCCTAACAGAAATCCCCGAGGCCCCCGGACGGATCGACATCCACCTCAACACCGCCACCCTCACCCCCGGCAACACCTTCCAGGGCGGCCTCCTCCTCCCCGCCGCCTTCACCCTGCCCGGAACCACCACCGTCAACCTCCTCATCGCCGAGCCGGACGCCCCCGTCACCTACCGCGACCAGACCTACCGTCCCGCCACCGGATCCGACAACCTCACCTGGTCCATCGTCGAGACCGTCGGGGGCCACCTCATCGAAGTCACCGTCGCCCCCGTGGCCACCGGGTTTAATCTCTGGCGCGAAACCCACTTCACCCCCGCCGAACTGGCCGATGAAACCATCTCCGGTCCCGCCGCCGACATCACAGGCTCCGGCACCCCCAACCTCCTTCGCTACGCCCTCGGCCTCACCCCCACCGAAAACCCGGCCCCGCGTCTCCCCCGGCTCACCGCCGACCAGCAATTCCGCTTCCCCATCGATCCCGACAAACCCGACCTCCAATGGCGCGTCGCCATCTCATCCGACCTGCTCGATTGGTCCCAGTCCGCCTACGACTCGAACACCGACCCACCGCCAACCACCGAAGACGGCTGGGCCACCGTACCCCTCACCACCCCCGAAACCACCCGCCGTTTCGCCCGCCTGGAAATCCACCTCATTGGCGAATAACCCAGACATCAATCAAGCTGGAAATTACAGGACTTGATCAAAACCCCGCGATTGTGACAATTTCGTCACGCGATATTGTGAACTCCACGCAAAAACTCGCAATGCCCATCGGAAGATATGGCCGGACTCCAGACACAACGTCTCGAACTCAAGTACATCATCCCAGAGGATCTCGCGGTCCGGATCCGGGATTTCCTGCTGCCGTTTCTGGAGATTGACGCCTTCGGGGCCACCCAGCCGGACATGTCCTACCCGGTGCACAGCCTCTACCTCGATTCGCCCGACCTGCACACCTACCGCAGCACGATCAATGGCGACCGCAACCGCTACAAACTCCGCATCCGCTTCTACGAGGGCCGCCCGCAGGCACCCGTCTATTTCGAAATCAAGCGCCGCGAGGACAACGCGATCTACAAACAGCGCTGCGCCGTGGTGCGCCAGGCCGTCCCCGAGATGATGGCCGGCCGCATTCCCGACCGGCGCGACCTCGCCGACAACAACCCGGATGACGAACGCTCGCTCCACACCTTCTGCCGTCTGGTAAACCAGCTCCAGGCCCGCCCGATCGCGCACGTCGCATACCGTCGCGAGGCGTGGCTCAGCCGCGGCAACAACCGCACGCGCGTGACCATGGACCGCCGGGTCCAATCCTGCCGCGAACCCTCCATCCACCTCGACGCGGAAATGACCAACCCGGTCACCGTTTTCGGCGACGAGGTCGTGCTGGAGTTGAAATTCACCGGGCGTTTCCCGAACTGGATGCGCGAACTCGTCCAGGTGTTCGGCCTCAAGCAATGCTCCGCCGCCAAATACGTGGACGGCATCGTCCGCATCAAGGAGCGCACCGACGAACCCGTCATGCCCGCCATCGACCTCCACCGCCACCTCCCAAAACGCCGCAACAGGCAACCTGCATGGGCGGGGTGAGCTTTGAACGTCGAACTCTGAACTCTGAACTCTGAACTCTGAACTCTGAACTCTGAATTTACCCGCCATGCTCGAACAACTCCTCCAGGGTGATCACGCCGCCGAACCCGTGCGGTTCCAGATCGTGGTGCTCAGCATGCTGCTGGCGTTCGTCTGCGGCCAGATGATGGCGTGGGTTTACATGTTCACCCACAGCGGGCTTTCCTATTCGCGCTCCTACGTCAACGCGCTGGTCGTCATCCC
Source organism: Haloferula sp. (assembly GCA_007126655.1). Classification (GTDB taxonomy): domain Bacteria; phylum Verrucomicrobiota; class Verrucomicrobiia; order Verrucomicrobiales; family Akkermansiaceae; genus Luteolibacter. The sequence continues at coordinate 5,524 of SLAV01000330.1, forward strand.
GTTCCTCGTCTCCACCGTGATGATGGTGCTCTCGAACAACCTCGTCACCGCGTTCGGCCTGATGGCCCTGTTCGCCATCGTCCGCTTCCGCAACATCCTGCGCGACACGCTCGACACCACCTACATCCTCTCCGCCATCACCCTCGGCATGGCCTGCGGAACCGGCCGCCACGGCACCGCCGTGGCCGGGCTGGCGCTGCTCGCGCTCATCCTCCTCTACCTGTCGTTCACCTCGTTCGGCAACCGCCAGCGCTACGACGTGATCCTCAACCTCCTGTGGACCCGGCCGCTGGCGGAACTGTCCGACTTCAACCGCCTGCTCCACCGCCATTCGCGGGTCACCACCTGCGCCAGCCAGCGCGTGCTCGACGGAGCCGAGGGAGCCGACCTTTCCTACCGCCTGCTCCTGCGCGACCCCGACCGCCTCTCCGACCTGCTCGACGAGGTGAAGGCCTTCGCCGGGGCCAAACGCGTGACCGGACTCACCGCGCAGGACGAATCCGAGCTCTGAAGCCCCCCCCTCTGAAGCCCCCCTTATCCCACCAACCCGATGCCGACCTACAAACGCATTCCCACGCCCTGGAGCCAGCACTGGCGGTATTTCCGGACGCGCGCGCTTCCGGTGATCGTGTTCTCCGCCGCCGTGGGCACGATGGCCTGGCTGTGGGACCAGGAGGCCGCCCCGGGAGCCATGGTCGGCGAGGTTTACGCCCCGGCCGGCACCCTCAACGCGCCGCGCGCCGGCTGGATCGAGGGCGGCCGCATCAAAATGTTCCGCGAAGTCCGCGCCGGTGAGGAAATCGCGGTGGTGCGGACGCTTCCGCCGGAACACGCCGCCCTCGCCCTCGCCGTGATCCGGGAGGAAATCCGCATGATCCGCCTCGGCTTCGGCGATCACACGCTCGACCAGCAGCGCAACCGCATTTCGCTCCAAAGCCTGCGCCGCGACTGGCTGCTCGCCCGCTCCGACCTCGCCGCACTCCGCGTCCGCATGCGCCAGGCCGAGGCCGACTACCTGCGGGTGAAGGAAATCGCCGGGCGCGGAGCCGAGTCTCTGGCCGCAAAGGAACAGGCGCGTGCCGCCTTCGAGGCCATGACCGCCGAGGAAGCCGGCCTGGCGGAGCTGGCCGAATCGCTCGAAGCCGCCGTCACCGGGGCGGAGCAGGATTTACTTGGGGGCGACTCGCCGGCCGACATCGGGGCGGGCGTCGCCGCCGCGCTCGACTGGAAGGAAGCCGAACTGCGCAACTTGGAGGCCGAACTCGCCCCCGTCTCCATCATCGCCCCGTTCGACGGCCGCCTTACCCGGATCTTCCACCACACCGGCGATTATGTGAATCCGGGCGACACCATTGCGGAAATCCGCTCGCGCGATCCCGAGAGCATCATCGGATACCTCAGGGCGCCATTCCCGCTCACCCCGGAGGTGGGCATGGAGGTGGAAGTCGTCCCGCGCAGCGGCGGGCGGGCCGTGGCCTCGCGCGCCACCGTGCTCGGCATCGGCCCGCAGTTCGAGGCGCTCCAGCCGGCCTTCATGCGCCCGCTGCCCGTCAACCTGGAGGAACGCGCGCTCCCCGTGCACATCAGCCTGCCCGCCGACACCCCGCTCGTCCCCGGCGACATCGTCGATATCCGCCTGCCACGCGACACCCACTGAACGCGGCCCGGTCACGCGAGCCACACTCTCCCCCGCCTCGCGATCCCAGCGAGGTGTCCGCCCTCGGGCAGGCACGGCGCATGGGCAGGGACGCATCCTCCGGGGCGTCCGCGGCGCGTGGAATGCGAATGACCCGGAGCGAATGCGCTTCCCATTCCCCCCTCACGCACGCGGACCGCCCGGAGGATCGGTTCCTGCCGCTCCTCCCATGGGGACCGCACGCGCCACCGCGTGCATCCTCCGGCGCCCTCGCCGGAGGAATGCGCCGGATACGGGTGATGCACGATATCGGAATGGAGGTCACCCGGACGGACTGCCGCATGGAAATTCTCAAATTTCCTCAAAAAATTCCTTGATCGGGCTGCCGGTCCGCGTTTCCTTCCCCGCACGCGCATCACCCTTCGGCACGCCCGAAAGGCGCGTTATACGACCCGTTCGTCTATCGGTTAGGACTCCAGATTTTCATTCTGGCAAGAAGGGTTCGATTCCCTTACGGGTCGCCAATCACTTTCAGACGCCTCCCCCTGCGGGAGGCGTTTTGGTTTCCAGCACCCGAACCCGGGTGCCGGATACGGCTTCAAGAGCAAGTCGGTGATATTGGCGCAAAACCACTGAAACACTGAGAACCACTGGGATCACTGAATGAATCGGTTCATTGGAAAATCAGTTTCATCAGTGGTTCTCAGTGCCTCAGTGGTTAAAAATGCCTGTCGCCCATGAAAGACGACCAAATGACTTACCGGGAAGGAGACGCACGATGACCGCCACCACCGAAAAAGCCGGCGACGTCCTCCGCCGCAAGGGCACCGGCGGCCTGGTGGTGCTCACCGCCTACGACTTCCCGACCGCCCGCCTGCTCGACGAGGCGGGGGCCGACGCGCTGCTGGTGGGCGACTCGCTCGGCATGATGGTGCTCGGGTTTCCGGACACCACCGAGGTCACGCTCGACCACATGCTCCACCACGTCGCGGCGGTCGCGCGGGCCGGGCCGCGGGCGCTGATCGTCGGCGACATGCCGATCCACACCTACGACACGCCGGAACAGGCGCTCGATACCGCGCGCGCGCTCGTCGCCGCCGGTGCCGAAGCGGTGAAGCTCGAAGGCGGCGTGCGCCAGGAGCAGAAGGTGGCGGCCATCGTCGCCGCCGGGATTCCAGTGATGGGCCACCTCGGCATGCTGCCGCAGCGCGTCCGCGAGGAAGGCGGATACAGCCGCAAGGGCAAAACCCCGGAACAATCCGACGCATTGCTCGAAGGCGCGCGCGCCCTCGTCCGCGCCGGAGTCTTCGCCATCGTGCTCGAATCCGTCGTCGTCGCCACCGCCCGCCGCCTCACCGCCGAAATCCCCGTGCCGATGATCGGCATCGGCTGTGGCGACGCCCGGTGCGACGGCGAGGTGGCGGTGATCCAGGACGTGCTCGGCGCGTTCCCGTGGTTCGTGCCGCCGTTTGTGAAACCCGAGGCCGACCTCGCCGGAGCCACCCGCGAGGCGGTGGCGCGCCACATCGCCCGGGTCAGAAAGACCTGAACAATCCCGCCCCCGTGCTCCTCTACCTCCACATTCCGTTCTGCCACCGGGTGTGCCCGTATTGTTCGTTTTACAAGCACACCCCGGGCGACACGCCGGTCGCCGCGTTCATCGACGCGCTGGCCGCCGAGGCGCGCCACCGGCTTGCCGGCCTGCCGCGCCCGCGCACGATCTACCTCGGCGGCGGCACCCCGAGCATGCTCTCGCCGACGCACCTGCGCCGCCTATTCGGCGCGTTGCACGACGTGTGCGGCGGCTTCGATGGCGTCGAGGAGATCACGCTGGAGGCGAATCCGGCGACGTTCGATGTGGCCAAAGCCCGGCTGCTCCGGGATCTCGGCGTCAACCGCGTCTCGCTCGGCATCCAGTCGTTCGCCGCGCACGTGCTCGAAACGCTCGGCCGCGAGCATTCGCCCGAAGAGGCCGCCGCCTCGGTCGGCATCCTGCGCGAGGCGGGCGTCCCCTCGGTGAACATCGACCTCATGTTCTCCATCCCCGGCCAGAGCGATGCCGACTGGGAGGCCACCCTGCGCCAGGCCGCCGCCCTGAAACCCGACCACATCTCCGCCTACAACCTCACCTACGAGGAGGACACCGCCTTCTTCGAATCGCTCCGGCGCGGCGAAATGCGCGAGGACGAGGATGCCGACGCGCGCCAGTTCCATCTCGCCCGCGAAATCCTCGGGGCCGCCGGCTTCGACCACTACGAAACCTCGAATTACGCCCGCCCCGGCCACCACTCGCGCCACAACCTCGGCTATTGGCGCGGCGAGGACTACCTCGGCCTCGGCCCGTCCGCCGTGAGCACGCTCGGCGGCACCCGCGACCGCAACGTCGCCGACACCGCCGCATACACCCGCCTCGCCGCCACCCTCGGCAACGCGGTGGTCGAATCCGAAACGCTCGACGCCGAGGCGCTCCGCCTCGAACGCATCGCCCTCGGCCTGCGCACCCGCGACGGGATCGCGCTCGACCTGCTCGCCCCCGCCGCCCTCGCGACGGTGGACGAGCTTGTTTCCCAAGATATGGCGGAGGTAATCGACAACGCCCGCCTGGTCCTGCGCGGTCGCGGCAGGGCGTTGGTGGACCTGATCGCGGCCGAACTGATCTGACAGCCTCAATCGGGACTGGCATCCATGTGATAACCAGGTCCATTTTTCCTTCCAAGACGTCGAAAAATGATCCATATCGTTGTCGAATGATCCGTTTGAAGATGTTTTTCCCCTCCGCCCGATGGTTGGTGGTTCCGTCCATGGCTGGCCTGATGGCGATTGTACGAGCGGAACCTCAAAATCCGGTGGTGATCGAAGTATGCGATGTCGCCGTGGCCGGGGAACCGCTCGACGCACAGCCCGCGGTGGAGGTGATGCGGGTGGGTGCCGGGGACGAGGTGGAGGCGTTTTCGCCATGCGACGGGGAGGAATGGGTCATCCCGATGGCAATGGGCTGGCACCCGTTTTTGGAAGCGTCGCATCTCGCGTTCACCGGCCACCGCCCGCTGGCCCTGAGTCCGGACATGGTCTGGCTGCTGTTGGTGCAAATGGCGGCGGAGGATGTCCTCGCGGACCCGGAGAAGCATCGCCGGCTCTTCGCCGCTCATGATCATGGCAGTCGCGTGCTGGAAGTGACACGGGATGAGTTCGTGCTCGGAAACGATCAAAACGACTGGCCCGCCGTGTTTGCGGAACTGGAAGGGCGGGTCGTCTCCAAAGTGCCCGGATCACCCGCGGCCGGTTTTTCGCATGCCTTCAGCACCAGCACACCGGCGGAAACCGCCGCGCGCCAGGTGGTGCTGCTCAAAGCCGCTTCGCCATACTTCAACTACCAACTCAACACAATGTGCGGCATCCCACACATCGAACTGCATGGCACCGCCGGAGACTGGCAATGGATCCGCAAAAAAGCGGAGGACTTGCGGCAATTCAACATGGAGCGCCGGATGAGCGCGCTGCTTCCGATACTCGACGAATGCGTCGCCGCAGCCAAAGGCAGCGCGGACCCCGCCTTTTGGAAAAGCTACTACCAATTCGACGCGATCAGCGGCGCGTCCTACGTGAGCGGGTGGATCAATGTGTTTTTCACGGCGGAGGACGACGATCTGTTGGATGCGGTGCTCGATCCGGATTTCTCATGGGCGGACGCGAGGCCTCGGATAAACCGGCGCGGAGCGAGGAACCTGCCGCTCGCGCTCACGACCCGCTCCTTCGAGACCGATGGCGTGGTCGATGTGGATTTCATCTGGAGGTATCACGACCAAACCATTCCGATGCGCTTGCGGGCGGGCTTCATGGGAGTCGCGCAGGACCGGGAATCGATGACGTTGAAACCGGCCATCGGATGGCAGGTCCTGCGCGCGAAGTTGAGCAGCGAAGAGCGGATGGCCGCGGATTTTCTGGGCGATGTGCGAACACTGGACTGGAGGACCATGCGCGCTCTGGAACGCAGCTTCGCCCTGGACTCCGAATCCGGAATGATCCGGTGCGGGCGTTGGGTCGCCGGCGACCCGGTTGACAGCCGGTTTTTCGAAAGGGCATTCCCGCTGATGACGCGGATGACCACGCTGGATGTCGTTGCGGTGCTTGCGGCACGGCGTGGCAAAGAACGAAGGGCCACGATTGAGGCGATGCTCTCCGCGCCCGCCGTGGAAGTCGTTCGGGTGCCCGTGGATCTGGATCCGGAATACCTGCGCATCCTGGAGGAACGCACGGCTTTATTTTTTGCCCGCCGTAATTCAAGGAATGGCTGGGATTTTCGAAAAATCCTAGACAAAGCGCCCGCAATTCGCTTGGTTGGGGTGCGATGAAAGCCAAAAACCATGACCAA
>SLAV01000010.1 GCA_007126655.1 Haloferula sp.
CCGCCGAATTGTTCGGCCGCTACCGCGCCGCCGGTGCCGTGCGCCGCTCATCGCTCGACAAAGCCCGCGCCGCCCGCGCCCGCGCCTCGCTCGACGAAATCGAAGAAGGCGACCTCGTCGTCCACTACGAATACGGCATCGCCCGCTACCGCGGCGTGCAGCCTGGCGACGACGGCGATGAAATGGTGCTCGAATACCACGACGGCGCGCTGCTCGGCGTGCCGCTCGAACAAGCCCACCTCGTCGGCAAATACGTCGGCCTCGGCGGGCGCGCTCCGCGGCTCAGCCGGCTCGGCGGCGCGGCGTGGAAAAACGCGCGCAAATCCGCCGAGAAATCCATCCTCGACTACGCCGCGCGCCTGCTCCGCGTGCAGGCCGAGCGCCAGCACGAACCCGGCTTCGCCCACCCGGCCGACACGCGCTGGATGTGGGAGTTCGAGCGCTCGTTTCATTTCACCGAAACCGCCGACCAGCGCCGCGCCATCGACGAGACGAAGCGCGACCTCGAATCGGCCCGCCCGATGGACCGCCTGATCTGCGGCGACGTCGGCTTCGGCAAGACCGAGGTGGCGATCCGCGCCGCGTTCAAGGCGGTGTGCTCGGGGAAACAGGCGGCCGTGCTGGTGCCCACCACCGTGCTCGCCGAGCAGCACTGGCGGACGTTCCGCGAGCGCATGTCCGACTACCCGGTGCGCGTCGAGCTGATGAACCGCTTCCGCAAACCCGCCGAAATCCGCGCCACCCTGGAAGGCCTGCGCAACGGCTCGGTGGACGTCGTTATCGGCACCCACCGCCTGGTTTCGGGCGATGTCGTCTTCAAGGATCTCGGCCTCGTGGTGGTGGACGAGGAACAGCGCTTCGGCGTGGCGCACAAGGAGAAGTTCAAGGAACTGTTCCGCAAGGTGGACGTGCTCACGCTCTCCGCCACGCCGATCCCGCGCACGCTCTACATGGCGCTGATGGGCGCGCGCGACATGTCCACCATCGAGACGCCGCCGCCCAACCGCGTGCCCGTCGCCACCACCGTGTGCGGCTACGACGAGCGCGTGATCCGCGACGCGATCCACCGCGAACTCAAGCGCGGCGGCCAGGTCTTCTTCCTCCACAACCGGGTAAAAACCATCGAGCAAATGCGCACCCGCCTGGAGGAACTGGTCCCCGAGGCCCGCGTCCTCGTCGGCCACGGGCAGATGGAAAAGGACGAGCTGGAGAAAGTGATGCACCGCTTCGTCCGCGGCGACGCCGACATCCTGCTCGCCACCACCATCATCGAGACCGGCATCGACATCCCGAACGCCAACACCATCGTCATCGACCGCGCCGACCGCTTCGGGCTGGCGGATCTCTATCAGCTCCGCGGCCGCGTCGGCAGGGCCGGGGAAAAGGCGCACGCCATCATGCTGTTGCCGCGCGACCTCGTCACCGGCGGCGACTCGCGCAAGCGCATCCACGCCATCAAGGAATACACCGCGCTCGGCTCGGGCTTCAAAATCGCCATGCGCGACCTGGAGATCCGCGGCGCGGGCAATCTGCTCGGCACCAAACAGTCCGGCCACATCTCGCAAATCGGCTTCGACCTTTACTGCCAGCTTCTCCGCCAGTCGGTTGAGCGGCTCAAGGGGCGCGGCGCGTCCGCCCCTGCGGTGGAGGCCGCGTTCAAGGCGGATTTCCTCTCCACCGCGAAGGAGGGGCCGGGGATGCTCCCGGCGCACCTGCCGCCCGAATGGCTCGCCGAGCCGCGCCTGCGCATCACCGCCTACCGCGAACTCGCCGAGGCCGCCACCGTGAAACAAATCGACGCCCTTGAAGCCTCGTGGGCCGACCGTTTCGGCAAGCTCCCGCCCGCCGCCGCCCACCTGCTGCAAATCGCCCGCATCAAGGCGCTCGCCGGGGCCAACGGGATTTCCTCCGTCGAGATCCAGGGCCAGCGGCTGATGCTCCACCGCAACGGCGATTACATCCTGATGGGCGACCGGAGGTTCCCGCGCCTGGAGGCCGCGCGGCCGGAGGCCATGCTGGTGGAGACGATCCGGCTGCTGCGGGATTTCTGAGCGACCGGGTTTCTTGCAATCCGCCGCGGCGGGGCGATCATGGGGCCATGAAACGGATTGCCATCGCCGGGGTCACCGGCTTCGTCGGGCGCGGGCTTGCGGCGCTGTGTGAGGAGCGCGGCATCGCCGTCACCGGAATCAGCCGCCGCGGGGATGGCCAGGTGCCGGGCGTTGATCGCTGGCAGAAGACGGATGCGATGGATCTCTCCGGCTGCGACGCGGTGATCAACCTCGCCGGCGAGCCGATCGACCGGCGATGGACGGCGGCGATGAAGGAGCGGTTCCGCGAGAGCCGCGTCCGCTTCACCCGCGACATCGTCGTGGCGCTGGCACAATGCCCGGACGACCGGCGCCCCCGGGCGCTGGTGAACGCCTCGGCCGTGGGCATCTATGGCGACCGCGGCGACGAGGTGCTCGACGAATCCGCCGCGCCGGGCACGGGATTTCTCGCCGACCTGTGCCGCGACTGGGAGGCGGCCGCGACGGAGGCGGAGGCGCACGGCGCGCGCGTCGCGGTGATCCGCATCGGCATGGTGCTCGGGCGCGACGGGCCGGCGTGGAAAAAGCTGAGCCGGTTGTTCCGCCTCGGCCTCGGCGGCCGCCTGAGCCACGGGCGGCAGTGGATGCCCTGGATCCATGTGGACGACCTGCGCGCCGCCTTCCTCCATGCCGCCGGGGACGAATCGGCGCGCGGCCCGCTGAACGGCTCGGCCCCGGAGCCGGCGCGAAATTCGGATTTCACCCGGACGCTCGCCGCGACCGTGAATCGCCCGGCGCTTTTCCCAGCGCCCGCGCCCGCGCTGCGCCTGGCGCTCGGCGAATTTGCCTCTGTGCTTTTGGCCAGCCAGCGGGTGGTGCCGGCCGCGCTTGAGGCGGGTGGATTCGAATTCCGCCACCCGGCGCTCGACGGCGCACTCGACGATTTGAACAAATCCGCCACCTGACTGCGCTCGCATCTGGCGTTGACGGATCGAAAATATCGCTGCAACATCGCCATCCCGGAAACGGAAATCCCAGCCCCAAATTGTATATGAATATCACCCGCAATCTCTTCCTCGTCGCCATCGCGGCCGTCACCACGTCGCTGGCCTCCGCGCAGGACACCCTGAAAATCGCAACCGTCGATATGCAGGAACTCTTCCGCCAGTATTACAAAACCAACGAGGCCCAGCAGCAGATCAACGTCGAGCGCGCCCGCATCCAGCAGGACAACAACGAGCGCCTCTCCCGCATCCGCGAACTTGAAGAGTCGATCGGCGGCCTGCGCCGCGAGATCGATGACCCGTCCGTGGCGGATTCCCGCAAAGAAGCGCTATTTGGCGACCTGCAGGCCCAGCAACAGGAAGCCGTGCACCTCGACCGCGAGCGCCGCGAGTTCCTCCAGCGCCGCAACCAGGCGCTCAATGAGAAGATGGTCCAGCGCATGCGCGGCATCCTCGAGGAAATCCGCGCACTCGTCGAAGAACAGGCACGTGGCGACGACTACGACTTCGTGTTCGACAGCTCCGGCCTGAGCACCTCGCAGGTTCCCGTCCTCCTTTATACCAAGGACGCCACCGACATCACCGGCCTGCTGCTCGAAGACTTGAACCGGGACGCCCCCGAGGACTTCGACCCCGAAGATGTCGATGTGCCCGCCGCGGCTCCGGCTGCTCCTGCCGCTCCGCCCGCCGGCCCGTAATCCGCGCGGCTCCGCCACGACATATTTCCGTCCACTGCATCCACGCCGGCGTGGCACAGGAGATCACACTTGAAGAACTGGCCCGATGGGTCGGTGGAGACGTCATCCGGGGTTCCCTGGATGGCGTTTTTCACGGCATCGCCGCGCTTGATGCGGCGACGCCGCGGGACGTCAGCTTTCTCGGCAATCCGAAATACCACGGCCAGTTCCTGGAAACCCGGGCCGGTGCCGTGATCGTGCCGCGCGAGGTGTCCGATGGCCCGCGGTCCACCGCCCTCGTCGCCGTGGACAACCCGTCGCTCGCGTTCGCCGCGCTGGTGAAGCGTTTCGCCGCGCGTGCGGCGGAATTCACGCCCGGCGTGGACGCGCGCGCGGTGGTCGATCCCGCCGCGCAACTCGACCCCGCCACCTGCCGCGTGCATCCCGGCGCGGTGGTCCAGGCCGGCGCCGTGGTGGGCGACGGATGCGAAATCGGCCCGAACGCGGTAATCGGCGAGAACGCCCGCCTCGGGGCTGACTGCCGGGTGATGGCGAACGCCGTGGTCCGCGAGCGCTGCGTGCTCGGCGACCGCGTGATCCTCCAGCCCGGTGCCGTGATCGGATCCGACGGATACGGGTACGAACTGGTGGACGGCCGCCATATCAAGATCGACCAGGTCGGCATCGTCGAGCTGCACGACGATGTGGAAATCGGCGCGAACACCACCATCGACCGCGCCCGCTTCGGCAAAACCGTGGTCGGCGAGGGTACCAAGATCGACAATCTCGTCCAGATCGGCCACAACTGCGTGATCGGCAGGCATTGCCTGGTCGTCTCGCAATCCGGCATGGCCGGCAGCTCGACGCTGGAGGATTACGTGACGGTCGCGGCGCAGGTGGGCATCACCGGCCACGTCCGCATCGGTTCGCGCGCCACGCTCGCGGCGCGCGCCGGCGTCACCAAGGATCTTCCCGGCGGCGGGGTTTACAGCGGCAAGCCGGCGGTGCCCCTGAACGAGGACCGCCGCAACGTCGTGCACGTCCGCCGCATCCCGAAGCTCATGGAGCGCGTGAAAACGCTGGAAAATTCCCTCCAGCGGGGCGATCAAACGTCGCCATGACCGCCGCCACCGCCGATTCCGCCGCCCTGTTGCGCAGGTTGCTGCTGTGGCTGGCGCTGCCGCTCTACATCCTCGACCAGGCGACCAAGGCGTGGACGGTGTGGCGGTTTCCGCCGCCCTGGCGGCAGGGCGGCCTCGACGGTACGCGGCAGACGGATGTCGATTACATTCCGGTGATCGAGGAGATGTTCCACCTCGTGCGCATCCACAACCAGGGGGTGGCGTTCGGATTCGGCAACGGCACCGCGTGGGCACCGGTCGTCTTTCTCATCGTGCCCTTTGTCGCGCTGGTGCTGATCCGGGTGTTCTGGAAAAAAGGCGTCTTCAACCACCCGCTGTCCACCCTGGCCGTGGCGCTGATCCTTTCCGGCATCGCCGGCAACCTCACCGACCGCCTGGTGCAGGGCTTCCTGCTGGAGGAAGTGGCGGACGGCACCTTGTGGCAGCGGCTTTCCTCGGGATACGTGGTGGACTTTGTGCTGGTGAAGCTCCCGCTCTACGACCGGATCGTGCCGTCCAGCGAAGGCTGGTGGCCCGCCTTCAACGTGGCGGACGCCAGCATCTGCGTCGCCGCCGTGCTCCTGTTCATCGGCGGCATGCGCGAGGAGATGACGAAGCCGAAGCCGAAAGAGTAAGCCAACAGCCGCTCATCCGCCGAATTGAAAGCGCACGCCGAACCTGCGCCAGGCCCGTTCGACGTCCTCTTCCAGTTCTTCGAAGGTGCGCCCCGCGAGAAGTTTTGCCTCGGCTTCGGCGCGGTCGCTCCCGTCGAGCAGGGCGCGCAGGTAGGCCTGGAGGTTTGCCGCGTCGCCGTCGCCATCCATGTGGATGAAGTAGTAGGTGAGCAGCAGGCCGACGGCGTAGTTGAAGTTCCCATTTTGAAGGAACTGCTGGTAGGACATGTCCATGTAGTCCTCGAGCGAAGACAGCTGGATGTCGGTGCCGATATTGCGGCCGCGGTTGTCATCACGGCTGAAGCCGGTGGCGTAATCAACCGCGGCCCTGCGGCCGGCGCGGGTGTTGTATCGGCCGGACCGGTATGGCGTGGAGGCCACGTATTCGGCAATACCCTCGATGAACCACGAGTTGAAACGGCCGCTGCCGTAATACTCCCTGGGCGTGAGCTGGTGGGTGATTTCGTGCGAGAGGGTCCGGTTCGACACGCTGCGGTCGAGCATGTAGCCACTGCCGACCGGGCGCACGCCGATACTCTCGAACGGCACCTTGATCCGGTTGCGGCTTCCCATGAACACGCCGGCGGATCCGGGTGGCGCACCCGCAGTGTAGTAATCCATCATGTCCTCGTAAAGCTTGATGAGGTATTTGCCGTCGGTGCGTTCGCCCTCGCCCATGCCGATCGGCATCGCCTGGCAGAACTCGTGGGTGGCCTCGAAGAGCAGGGCGAACCCGCGCACCACCGAGCGGCTCAGCCGGGCGTCGCTCACGTAGCGGAAATTCAGGCTTTCGTAGATGAATACGCCGGCGTCGGCGTCCTCGCGGACGATCTCGATCTCAGGATCCTCACGGAAGCCAACGAGCTGTGGCCATTCGGTGTCGAAATTGTATTCCGGCTCGTCCGCGCGCGCGGCCCATGTCTCCGCGCGTTCCCGCGCATGTGTCCGGCATTCCCGCGAAAGCCGGCCGATGGGAAACGGGAGTGTCTCTCCGTTTTCCAGCTTCAGCTTCACGGATTCCCCGTCGTCGGAGAGACCGGCGAAAGACGCGCGCACTTCGCGCCCCTGGTCGTCCTCCCACAATCTCGTTTCCGAGGCGTGGAGGGCGGCGTACGGAGCAAGCACGGGCAGGCAGATCATCGCCAGGCCCACGGCCAACCGGTATTTAATAATTGGGTTTTTTAAAAACATGACTTATGTAATGTGCGATTCCCGTGGAGCGTCAATACATTCGGAAAATCTGGCGGGAGTGCCTAATTTCACTTTCGGCTGCGGCGCGACGTCGTGGTTCACCATATTTGTAGCGTTGCCACGATGGGTGTTCCGTTTTTCTGAAGGTGGATTTTCCATGCCACGGAGTCGCTCATGCATACAGCCGTTATTCGCCGCTCTCATCCGATCGCGCACGCAAAGAGGGCGCTTTCCCGGATCGGCCGGATCAATTCTCCTGTCCCCTTTGGATATTGAGCAATCAATCACCGAGCCATGTGCCGCCAAGGTTGCGGATGATGCGGGTATTGTCTTTCCCATGCCATCGGTTATGAAAAGGGGAGCATGACCGTGATCCGAGTTTTGCCGGACATCCTCGCCAGCCAGGTGGCGGCCGGGGAGGTGGTCGAGCGTCCGGCGTCCGTGGTGAAGGAGCTGGTGGAAAACAGCATCGACGCCGGGGCGCGCGAGGTGCGGGTGGACGCCGACCGCGGCGGTGCGGCGCTGATCCGGGTGGCCGACGACGGCTGCGGCATGTCGCGCGACGACGCGCTGCTCTCGCTCGAGCGCCATGCCACCAGCAAGCTGCGCACGTCCCGCGATCTCGCGGCGATCCGCACGCTCGGGTTCCGCGGCGAGGCGGTGCCGAGCATTGCCAGCGTGACGCGCTTCCGCATGGTCACGCGGCGGGCGGACGACGTGTCGGGTACCGAGATACTCGTCGAGGGCGGCAAGGTGGGCGACGTGCGCGAGGCCGGGGCGGCGCCCGGCACCACCATCGAGGCCCGCGCGATTTTCTTCAACATCCCCGCGCGGCGGAAGTTCCTGCGCGCGGAGAGCACCGAGTCCGCGCACATCGACCACCAGGTGCGGCTGCACGCGCTGGCCGCGCCGGGCGTGCGGTTCCGCCTGCGGCGCGACGGGCGCGAAATCCTCGACCTGCCCGCCGTGCCGCGCGCGCTCGACCGGGTGCGCCAGATGCTCGGCCCCGAGCTGGGCCGCGAGCTGGTCCCGCTGCCGCGCACCACGGGGCCGGGCGTGGTGGTGGAGGGATACGTGCTGCCGCCCGCCCACGCGCGCAAGGGCCGCCGCCAGCAGCATGTCTTCCTGAACGGCCGCCCGGTCGAGGACTCCGCGATTTCCCGCGCGCTGGCCGAGGGATTCCGCGGCGCGCTGGCCGACGGTCTGCACCCGGCGGCCTGGTTGTGGATCAAGCTGGATCCGGCGCTGGTCGATGTGAACGTCCACCCGGCGAAACGCGAGGTGCGCTTCCACCGGCCCCACGAACTCCGCGAGGCCATCGCCACCGCGGTCTCAGAAGGACTGCGCCCGCCCGTGGCAGAGGCACCGGAGAAACCACTTTCAGAAAGCCAAAACGGACCGATCAATCGGGAAAAAATCCCGTCCAGTCCGAAAAAAAAACCGGCAGCCACCGACGGCGACCCGCCCCCGCCCTCTCCGGCGGCGATTCCCCCGCCGGCCCCGCTGCCGCTGCGGTCGTCGGTCGAGCTGGAGCTGCCCGCCGTCGCGCCGGAGTCGCCGTCGCGCGCGCCCGATTTCCGCATCATCGGCATGCTGCACCGCCGCTACGTGCTGCTGGAGAGCGAGGACGGGCTGGTTTTCCTCGACCCGCGCGCCGCCACCGAGCGCATCCTGCACGACACCCTGGCCGCGGGCATGGATGACGGGCTGGAAACCCAGGGCCTGCTCGTCCCCGTGCTGCTCGAACTCGACCCGCGCGACCTCGATCTGGTCTTGCGCGGGCGCGACGCCATGCGCGACGCCGGCATCGAGGTCGAGGGATTCGGCGGCAACACCCTGCGCGTGAGCACGCTGCCCGCCTGCCTCGGCATCGACGATCCGCGCGAATTCCTCGGCGCGCTCATGGACGAGCTGCTGCACGGCTCCGCCTCCGGCAAACGCTTCGCCCGCGAGCGCCTCGCCGGGCTGATCGCGCGCCGCGCCGCCCGCCGCGTGACCCCCGGCACCGCCGACACGCCGGCGCTGCTCGACACCCTGTTCCGCTGCGAGCTGCCCTACTGCGCGCCCGACGGACGGCCGACGCTCAGCGAATCCCACCTGCGCGAAATCCACCGCCGGATGGGCAACCTCTGAACCCGCAACCGCACCGCAAACCACCCCATGCCCAGCATCGTATCCCCGGAAAAACGCGAAGCCCTCGCGCGCCGCATGGAGGCGCTCGGCGTCGCCGAGGGCGACTTGTTGGAAAAATTCGTCCGCGGCTCGGGTTCCGGCGGCCAGAAGATCAACAAGACGTCCAACTGTGTCTTCCTCAAGCACCTCCCGAGCGGCGTCGCCATCAAGTGCCAGATCGACCGCTCGCGCGAACTCAACCGCTTCCTCGCCCGCCGCGAACTCTGCGAGACGCTCGAGAACATCCGCGACGGCAAGGCGTCCGCCCGGTCGCAGGCGATCGAGAAAATGCGCCGCCAGAAGCGCCGCCGGTCGCGCCGGTCCAAGCAGCGCTCCGTCGCCGACAAGCGCCGCCTCTCGGAGAAGAAATCCCTCCGCCGCCCGCCGTCCCCGGAATAAATGCTCTCGCCCATCCAAGTCCTCGCGGCCGTGCTGCCGGTTTACCTGCTGATGCTTGCCGGCGCGACGCTGCGCAAATGCGGCGTCGTCCGCAGCGAGCACGACGCCGGCGTGATGCGCCTCGTCTTCAACGTCCTGCTGCCCTGCTTCATCCTCGACCGGATCCTGGGCAACGACGCCGTGCGCGGCGGGTCCATCGTCGTCTGGTCCATCGCCATGGGCTTCGTCTTCATCGGCGTCGGACTTGCCACCGGATACGTTGTGGGCCGGCTCATCGGCCTCGGGCGCGGCAGCGGGCTGCGCACGTTCGCGCTTTCCTCCGGCTGCCAGAATTTCGGTTTCACCGCGGCCCCCGTCATCGAGGTGCTCTGGGGCGGCGGTGCACTGGCGGTGATGTTCCTCCACAACATTGGGGTTGAGGTGGCGATCTGGACGCTCGGCCTCATGCTGGTGAGCGGGTCCACCGGCGTGCCGTGGCGCAAGCTGCTCAACGGTCCGCTCATCGCCGTGGCCGTCGCCATGTTCTGCGTGCTCACCGGGCTCGACCGCTTCGTGACCGGCCCGCCGCGCGAAATGATGTCGATGCTCGGCCTCACCGCGATTCCCGTCGCCGTGTTCATCACCGGCTGCACCATCATGGATCTCGCGTTCAGCGAAAAACCGCGGCCCGCCATCGTCATCGGGGCGGCGGTGGTGCGGCTGCTGCTGGTGCCGCTCGCCATCCTCGCCGCCGCGCGCTACCTGCCGATGGCCGTCGAGCTGCGCCAGGTGCTCGTCGTCCAGGCCGCGATGCCCGCCGCACTCACCCCGATCCTGATGGCGCGCCTGTATGGCGGCCGGCCGGCCGTCGCCGTGCAGGTCGTCATCGCCACCACCCTGATCAGCCTGCTCACCCTGCCGTGGATCATCACCCTCGGCATCCGCTGGATCGGTTTGCAGCCGATGATGCCGTGAGACGGGGGCGCACACTGGCGGGCGGGCCGGGGTGGGGTGGGATCGGCATTTTCCGTTGAAAGGTGGGAGCTGGGGGGCCTACTACGGTCGCCAAAGAGAAGGAGCCGGAGGCACCTTCTACGGGGCTCACTCCCACTGCGGTCGCCGTGCGCCGAGCCAGGCGAGGAACAGGGCGACGAGGATGTGGATGGCGAGCATGTATTGGCAGAGGTCCACCGGGGAGAGCGACGTTTCCACGACCGATTTCACCGCTTCGTGCACCTGCGTCTGGAGCGCCTCGACCGAGCCGGACCACGCCCAGTATGCGGAGATGAACGGGCGGGTGAAGGCCTCGATGTTTTCCGGCAGCGCGAGCACCGCGCCGGACAGCGGAAGCTGGAAGCCGACCAGGTAGATCGACAGCAGCGACGCCTGCTCCGCTGTGCGCATCCACGCCGAAATGGCCAGGCAGATGCCCGTCATCGACGCGTTGATGAAGAGCAGGAAACCGATGTGCTGCACGAAGTCGCCGCGGAACGCGCCGAAAAGGTTGACGAAAAACGCCATCCACAGCGACTGCGCGACCACCAGGCAGGCGAGGAACACCACCTTCGAGGCGATGTAGGCCCCCGGGCGCAGGCCTCCGAATTTCTCCTTTTCGTAGATCGGCCGCTCCGAGGCGATTTCGCGCGCGGAGTTGTTCGATCCCATCAGCGCGAGCAGCACCACCTGGAACATGATGATGCCGGAGACCGCGGAGCCGACCTTCGCCTGGTCGGCCATGACGCGCTGTTGTTCCTGGATGTCGGCGATGAAGTCCTGCCGCACGTCCGAGTAGCGGCTGATGTTGCCCTGCGCCCGTTCGGCGAACAGGGTGACGAGCACCGGGAAACACAGCAGGATCGCCAGCTGCAGGAAGACCTGCCCGCGGTCGCGGAAAAAGATCCGCCAGCGCCGCGTGAGCAGCGTGGTGAACTGGGAAAACCCGCCAGGAAGCTCGACCGCCGCGGGGCGGCGCGGTGGCGCCGGCGTGCGCTCGCCATCGGTGCCGGCTTTTTCACCGTCCGCGTCGGCGTTGGGGTCGCCGGTCCCGGATTTTTCGGGATCCCCGCCGACCTTGTCCCCGTCCGCGTTTTCCGGCGCGGGGGATTTTTTTTCTTCTTGCTTTGGTTCTTCCGGCAGGCGGAGTTCACCGCTGGCGATGAATTTCTCGCGCCTGCGCTCGATCATCGCCTCGTAGGATTCGCGGTGTTTTTTCCAGGAGGAGGCCCAGCGGTCCGCGGCCTGGTTGGCCAGGCGGGGGTAAACCTCCTCGGTGTCGCCC
>SLAV01000218.1 GCA_007126655.1 Haloferula sp.
CGTTAAAAAGCCGCCACGCGGCGGACCATTCATGGCCTGCGATATTCGAGCTTTCAGGAATGAGGCCCGGAGTGCCCTACAATCTCATCGCGAACAACGCCTTCAAATGAAAAGGCCGTGCCTCGCCTGGAGGACGTCGGGGAATTCCATGCGACGTTCAAGCTCTACAACTTCGGGCAGTCCGTGCTCGGCGAACTCGATTCTTCCGCCGCGCGGTATCTCCGCTCCCGGAAAAAAATCCTCAGCGACGGGCTGGACTCGATCCTGCTCCAGCTTTTTCTGGAGGGCGGGGTGCGATTCGGATCGGGCACACAAACCACCTATGCCGAAAAGGGCGACATCGTGGTGTTCGACCTGAACCGGCCGGTGGATAATTTCAATACCACGTTCAAGCATCTCACGATGATGATGCCCCGCGAAATGATGGATGCGGCCATCCCGAATATCAGCCGATGGCACGGTCATGTGCTTCCGCACCAGAACCCCGCCGCCCGGTTGCTGCGGGATCTGATGATATCGAGCTTCGAAATGGCGCCGAGGTTCGACACGGAGGCCGGCCGACACGTCGAGTCCGCCACCGTTGCACTGGCCGCCGCGGCGATGAGCGGAAATGCTACTTTCGCGGAGGGTGCGGTGGATGAGGATGTCGAGAGTGTCCTCACCTATCAGATCAAACGCCACATCAGGACCCACCTCGGGTCGGAGGATCTCACTCCGGAAGCGCTTGCCAAAGCCTTCGGGGTTTCCCGGTCCCAGATCTATCGGCTGATGGAACCGCTGGGCGGAGTCGCCAGCTACGTCCGCCAGCTCCGATTGCAACGCTGCATGAACGAGCTTGGCGATCCTCGTTTCGCTCATTTGAACGTTTCGGAAATCGCCTATCGCTCGGGTTTCACCCACCTCACGACTTTCAACCGCAGTTTCCGCGAGACGTTCGGAATGACACCCAGCGAAGCCCGCGAGAAAAACCGTCATGCCCACTTGTCCGCGCTTTCCGAAAAAAACGAGCGATTCCGCCGCAATCCCGTCCTCAGACATCATGAATGGTTCCGCCAAATCGGTTCGTAGCGGCGTGGAACCCATTGATCATGCGGATGAGAACGGCAATTTCCCCACGAGAAATGGGCGGCCATGCCTTGCCGTGGAACGGGAGATGAGTGGAATAACGAATCCGCACCCCGGCGGCCTCGACCGGCAAATCCGGCTCCAGCATTACCGCATCATGCTCACCGCGCGCCTGCTCGACGCGAAGGAAGAGGAGCTGATCCAGCGTGGTGAGGCGTTTTTCCACGTTTCGGGCGCGGGGCACGAAGCCGTCGCCACCCTGGCCGACCACCTGGGGCCGCAGGACTGGCTGCATGCCCACTACCGCGACAAGGCGCTGCTGCTGGCACGTGGGATGACGGTCGGGGATTTCCTGCTGAGCCTGCTTTGCAAGGATGGCTCGCACAGCCGGGGGCGGCAGATGAGCGCCCACATGAGCGATCCAAAACGAAACGTGCTCTCGATGGCCGGCCCCGTCGGCAACCATGCATTGCAGGCGGTGGGGGTGGCGGAGGCGGTCAAGGCGCAAGCCGACCAGCCCATCGTGCTGTGCGCGATGGGCGATGGCACCACGCAACAGGGCGAAGTGCTGGAGGCGATCGCCCATGCCGTGCGCAAGTCGCTGCCCGTGCTTTTCCTCATCGAAGACAACCGCCTATCGATCTCAACGGAAACGCAAGAAGGCAACCCGCTGACGATGCTTGAGGCATTGAGGTCCGCGCTGGAGCATCATCTCGAGCGCGATCTGCGCGTCGAGTTGCTTGGCGAGGACATCGCCGACCCGAAAGGCGATGTGTTCGGACTCACGCGCGGGCTTTCCACCCGTTTCCCCGACCGCGTCGAGAACGCGCCGCTGGCCGAGGCCACGATCATCGGGCTGTCGGTGGGTCGGGCACTTGCCGGAAAACGTCCGCTCGCCTTCCTCCAGTTTGCCGCCGAAGCCCTGGCAGGCGCGGGCTACCTTGCCGACATCATCGACCTGCGGAGTCTCTCGCCGTGGGATGATCAGGCGGTCGTCGAGTCGGTGCGGAAAACGCGGCGGTTGATCGTGGTCCACGAGGACAACCATACCTGTGGTTTCGGCGCGGAGATTGTCGCGACCGTTGCCGAACAACTGGACAACCAGGCGCAACTGCGCCGCGTCACCCGCGCCGACACGCATGTGCCGTGCAATTTCGCCAACCAGTTGGAGGTCTTGCCATCGTTCAGACGCACACTCGAAGCTGCGGCGGAATTGCTTGAGCTGGATCTCACATGGCAAGCCAGGCCCGCGGCGGTGGCCGGGGAGACGATCATCGAAGCATCCGGCTCCAGCCCCTCGGATGAGTCCGTGGTGGTCGTCGGGTGGATGATCCGCGAAGGCCAGCGGATCGAAGTGGGCGACGAGATCGCCCTACTGGAAGCCGACAAGGCACTGCTGGAGTTCGCGTCACCGGCTGCGGGGACGGTGAAAAAACGGATGGCTCAAGAGGGGGATCGCGTACGGATTGGCGATCCGTAGCTGATGTTGGATACCGGCGAAAGACAGGCGCGTGCGAAACCGGTCACCCGCGAGGAACCGGGCCGGCCGATCCTTCAAGCCCGTAAGTCCGCCACGGCGGCCAAAAGCCAATTTCCCGATCCCAGTGGACCCGCAAAGCATGGGGCGCGTCTCCGCACCGCCACGCTCGCGCAAGCGCCATCGGTCGTCCTGGGTTCCAGCTCGAAGCACAACGATGAATTCCATTTCCCGGGATACGATTCGGAAGCGATCCAACGGCGCACCGGCATTGTCAGCCGGGTGCGCGCGGGCCAAGGGCAGGACGCGCTCTCGATGGCGGTGCAAGCGGTCCGCGATGCCTTGGAGCGGGCCGGACTGGATATCAGCCAAATCGACGCCCTGAAGGATGAGACTGCGAACCCGGCAATTGCAAAACGAACAGATTGCAAGCATTCAACGCCGGATTCTACTTCTCACCGTATCGATCAAGGATGGACTCACGAAAAATCCGGTCTGTACAATGCGAGCGACTGCTTCA
>SLAV01000072.1 GCA_007126655.1 Haloferula sp.
GCGAAACCCGAGAACGCCGACCGTTTGGAGAAAATCCTGTTCGAGGAAACCTCGACGCTTGGCATCCGCCGCAGCGACACCCGCCGCGACGCGCTGCCCCGGGAAATGGAAACGGTCGAGACCCGCTACGGCACAATCGGGGTGAAACTCGCACGCCTGCCCGGCGGCGGTCTGCGCGCCACCCCCGAATACGAGCACTGCCGAGCGGCGGCCGACAAACATGGCGTTTCCATGGTCTTTGTCAGTCACGAGGCGGAACACGCCGCCGCTCACAAATTCGGCATCCCCCATTAGTGCGGATTGAGAACACATCGAATCACACGGACCCCGGTCGAAAGGCGAAAGTCGCCATGGCCTCCGGCTGGCGAAATGGTCGCGCCACTGGGGAAAATCCGTGGTGCGATGGAAATCTATTCACCAGCCCTCATCCGCCGTGCCGGAACGAGTCCCATCGGCGCGGCGGTCAAGAATCCAATCAATAAACCGACGCGTCTGAAGAGCGGCCCTCGCCGTGATGCGTCTTCTGGGCGCGGTTCTCCATGCCTTCACCCAGGACGCGCAGGTCTCGTCCGAGACCGATGGTCGTGTTGCAAGCGCTGGAAAAAATCGCAATGACTGACAAGCTGGCGATAATGAAAATACTTCTCACGGCAAAAATTTAACGCGCGCCACGCAAAATCCGCAAGTTGAAATCGTGGCAAGCCATACCGTTCCACGCCGCCCGATCCCTCTACCATCTGCTACAATCAGTTCCCCAGCTGCCCATCCAGCCAGCGCTCGAAGCGGTCGTGCCGACTCGGGTCATACAAATGACAGTGAAAGCCAAAACCCACGCCCGCGGCCACGTTTTCCGGAAGGTCGTCAACGTAGCGGGTGCGCCGGGGATCCAGACCGAACTCGCGGATCGCGTATTCGTAAATCGCCGCTGCCGGCTTCATCGCCCCGACCCGGTGGGACAGCACCGCCCCGTCGAACATCTCGAACTCAGGAAACTCCCGAAAAAACCAAGAAGCATGAATCTCATTCGTATTCGAAAACAAAATCATCCGGTGCCCGCCATCGTGCCACAACCGCGCCACAACCTCCCACATCGCTTCGTTCCGCGTGAATACCCCCTGCCATGCAGCCAGCATTTCGCAACTGGAGGCCTTTGTGTTTGAATCTAATGATTCAATCAAACGCTTGATGAAATCATCCGCGTTCTCCCGCCCGGACTCGAAATCGTTGCGATTCTCAAGCTCTTCCATCAATCGTTCGATTGAATCTTGTGTTTCATTTGCAAAAACCTGGCGCATCGAGGCTTGGAAGTCGAAGTTTAGCAGCACCCGACCAATATCAAATAGTATGTCCATCAGTTGATTATGATTTTTTTTCCTGTTTTTTCGTAAGACGTGCCTCACGGAAGAATTCCTGCAAAATTGCGAGACATTCGCCAGCCAGCACACCCTGTGTGATGTCGCACCGGTGATTCAGTGGAGGGTTTGATTCAAGCAGATTGATCCAGCCACCCGCCGCACCGCCCTTCGGATCGGGGCAGCCGAAGACAACACGGTCCGGTCTGCAATGGACGATGGCCCCGGCGCACATCGGGCACGGCTCCTTGGTTACGTAGAGCGTGCAGCCTTCCAACCGCCAATCGCCCACCGCCTGCTGGGCGGCGGTAAGTACGAGCATCTCGGCGTGGGCGGTGGCGTCGCGCAGGGTTTCCACTTGATTCCACGCGCGCGCGATCACGCGACCGCCGCTCACCACCAGCGCGCCAACAGGCACCTCCTCCACCGCGCGAGCCTTCATGGCCTCACGCAGCGCGAGCCGCATGAAGTAGTCGTCGCTGTGCATGTCGATGATGGGCGCGTCGCTCCCCTTATTCTCGTCGCCGGGTGGTTTCATTTGTCAGCGATAGCCCGCCGCACGCGCCGGGCCAAGCGCGATCTGGCAGCCTGTCCGTCATCCGCGGGTTGCATTCCCGCGCGCTGCAGGTTGGAATGTCGTGACAGGAAAACCGGCTTACAGATGGCACTTTCTCCGAAAACCCGAAGCTTTCTCGCCGCAATGCGGGTGGCCAACCTGCCGGGCGTGGCCTCCCATGCCGCTAGCGGCGGGCTGCTGGCGTGGTGGTTGTTACCGACCGCGTCGCACGGTGCCGCATGGCCGCCTATCATGCTTGCGGCGGCGGCGGCGGTGCTGCTCTGCCTCGCCGGAAACCTGCTTAATGACTGGCACGACCAAGCCTGGGACGCGCATCACCGCCCCGGACGCGCACTACCCTCGGGCCATTTCCGCCCCTCGACCTTCCTCGTCCTCGGCATGTGCGGCCTGCTCGCCGGTGTGGCGTTGATGTTTGCCACCGGGATGCTTGCCGGCATGGCGGCCCTGTTCATTGCGGCGTGCGTGGCGATATACACCCGCCTGCACAAGCGGGCGCTGTGGACGGTGGTGCCGCTCGCGCTGTGCCGCGCCACGCTGCCGGTGATGGCCGCCATGGCCGTGGTTGGCTCACTGCCGGCGGGTGGAGATATGGCGTGGTGGATCATCGTCGCGCACGCCACCGCGCTTTTCGCATGGACATGCGGACTCTCGCTTGACGCCCGCGGCGAATCCACCGGCGATTCCGCAGGTCCACAGGCAGCCCCTTGGTTCCTGCTCGCCGCCGCGCCGCTGATTCCCCTGCCATGGTTGCAGCCGCTGTCACAGGTGGCCTGGATCGGCCTGCTCCCGGCCGCGATCTGGCTCGTGATCGTGCGCGGACCGCTGCGGCACACCGCGAAACAGCGGGTCTCCGCCCTGCTCGCCGGGCTACCCTTGCTCGATCTGCTCGTCCTGCTACCCGCCTCCCAATCCACCTCCGGCCAGCCGGTCTGGATCCTCTGGCTTCCGCTCGTGGCCTTCGCCATTGGTCGCGGTTTGCAACGCATCGCCGCGGCGACCTGAATTTTCAGCGAAAAAACACTCGCCGCCAACCGTGGCGCTTCTTATACAAGGATATGGAAAACACCCCCACAACCGAAACAACCGCCCCGCCACAGCAGAAAAAAACCATGCCCGCCATCGCCAAGGTCGGCATTGGCTGCGGCATTCTCGTTGTCATTGGAGTCATCTTCATGGTTTTTCTTGTTGGCTGGTGCCAGCGCTCGGTCGGCGATTTCATGCGCGATTTCGTGGAAAACCCGGAGCGCACCACCGCCGAATTGATCATTCGCGCGAACCCCGAGACCGAACTCGTCGGCACGGACGACGAGGCGGGAACCATCACCTTCCGCGACGCCTCCGGCAAAGAGCGTACCGTTTACTGGGCGGACATCGCCGAAGGCCGCCTCACCATCACCGATGAGGAGGGCAACGAAATCCACCTCGGACTCACCGACATGGAGGACGTTCCCGGCTGGGTGCCGCGCCTGCCCGAAACCAGCAGCGAGTCCGGTTCGCACCACCGCGTCGAACAGGGTGAGGTCTCCGGCTCCTACATGGCCCTCACCGGCATGGAAACCGCCGACATCCGCGAATTTCTCGACGTCGAGGCTCAGGCGCTCGGAATGAGTTCCACCGCCGACACCACGGAATATTCCGCGGGAGGACAGGAGATGAAGGTGTTTGGATACAGCGGCCCCGACGGACGTGCCTTCAGCGCTACCGTGGTGCGCCAGGGCGGCGGCGACGCACAAGTCACCTTCAGCTACGAGGAGAAGCCCATGGACTGAAACACCCGCCGGGATCCGCTGATTCATCGCAGCGCCTCGAGCGCCTTCACGGATTGCCAAGCCGCTTCCACGTCGTGGACGCGGAAGATTGAAGCCCCACGCGCCATCCCGGCCGCCACGCACGCGATCGTCCCTGCGTCGCGCTCGCGCGGATCCGGCAACCCGAGCACCTCGCCAATCACCGTCTTGCGCGACACCGGCGCCAGCACCGGCCTGCCGAGCGCGGCGATTCGCCCGAGGTTGCGATAGATCGCAAGATTGTCGTCGCGCTGCTTGGCGAAATCGATTCCCGGATCAAGCACGGTGGCGTCCGCCGGCAGCCCGGCCTCCTCCGCCATCCGGCGTTTTTTTATGAAAAAGCGCTCCAGTTCCGCCATCACATCCGCCCAGCGCTGCCCGAAACGAGGTGTCTTCGGCTCGCCGACGCTGTGCATGATCAACAACGCGGCCCCGGCATCCGCGCACAGACGCGCGTTACGGTCGTCCGGCAGCGCGCCCATGTCGTTGACGAGTTCCACAACAGCCACCTCCAGCACGCCGCGCACCACCTCCGGGCGCCATGTATTGGCAGAGAGCACCGGCGGCCACACCTGCTCGGCATCGCGCGGAGCGTTGTCCGCCACCACCTCGTGCCAGCTTTCCAACACGCCGCGGAACCGCCGGATTTCCTCCTCAATGGGGATTGCGTCACGGTTGGTGCGGGCGCTTTCCGCCCCCACATCGATCACATCCGCCCCGGCCGCCGCCTGCGCCCGCGCCGCGGCGATGGCCTCTGCCGTCACCAGCGACCCGTCGCCGCAAAACGAGTCGTCGTTCACGTTTACGATCCCCATTATCAGGGGACGACGGGGGAATGCCAGAACCCGGCCGGGCAATCGAAATCGCATGCCGGAAAAGTGAGCACCGCCGGGCCGCCACCTCAAGCGCCATCAACCGCGCAGCCAGGAATCCGGGTGCCGACATTCCACCCATCGACAGCTTGGCACAGTGCGGATCGACTGCTTGATCCAATTTCAGAGTTCAGAGTTCAGATTTCAGGATGCATTACCTGCGGCGTGCGGCATGCGTCATTTCCGCTTCGGTTTCCCACCCCCATGTTGAGTAGGGTGAGCAGGATGTTTTTGATAAGGTAGAAGACCGCCTCATGCTTCGAATGTCGGGAGTGCGGTGGCATCCCATGTGGGTGCTCCGGCTTCCTCCGCCAGTTCGTTGAAAGCGTCGATCTCGGCGCTGGAGAAGAGCAGGCCGCCGGCTTCGGCGCATCTTTTCGCCCAGTTCGCTTCGAGCTGGCCGGGGAGGATGGCCTGGTCGTTGCCGTGCCCCATCACGTCATTGAGAACGGCGGCGAGGTTTTCCCGCTGGCTGCGTCCACCCGCATATTCACCGCTGCCAATTGCGTCGGGATGGATGGCCTGGAAGAAAAACGAGCAGGTGTGCTTGTCGCCATCGTCGGCCCAGCGACTGCGGATCGTCGGCAGTGATCCGCCGATGAATGCACCGTAGATTTCGTTGATGAGTGAAAGGCCGTATCCCTTGTGCGCGCCGAACGGGATCAGGGCAACCGCTTCATTCGGGTCGGTGGTCGGGTTGCCATCGGCATCGACGGCGGCGTTGGGTGGCAACTCCTTACCCTCGCGCTTTAGCTGCTGGACGCGGCCCATGGCCACCACGGAAGTGGCCCAATCGACGACGACTGGGAAACCAATCGCCTCTTTCGTCGGGAACCCCCACGAGTGCGGATTGGTGCCAAGGGTCGGAAACCTCCCCATGAACGGAACCACCTCCGCGAGCGCGGCGGTGCAGTTGGTGTAGGCGAGGTAACCGCGCTCGGCGGCCTCCATCACGTATCCCCCGCCCCACAGGTAGTGGAAGGCATTGTCCACGACCACGGTGCCGGTGCCGAAGCGGTCGGCAAGGCGCATCGCCTCGTCCATGGCGCGGTATGCGGTGGACTGGCCGAGCTTGCGGTTCGCATTCCAGACCTTGGTGGCTTCGAATCTCGAAGGTTTTTCCTCGATCTCCGCACCGGGCACGCAGCCGTGCGAGCCGGAGCCAAAGAGGTGGTCGAGGTGCAGCGCCTTGAGTGCGTTGTGCGTGCGGATGCCATGGCGCGCGGCCGAGGCGCAGAATTTCGCCGCTTCGGCGGATTCGTCGGCCAAATAGCCGCGGTGCTGGTATGCGGTGGAGACCAAAGCATGGTGCTGGTCCTCGGGGACGATGTGGAAGGTTTCGGGCATTGTGGTGTTCGTTTTTGTGTTGGATCGGTCGGATCGGTCGGATCTGATTGATCCGAGTCATCTCCAATGATTCATTCAAAGGCTCTGATCGGTACTTCCGGGTTGTTCTGGGCCAGCGGTTTCTCGCCTTTCGAGGCGGCGATCAGGTTTTTTACGGCGGCGGTGGCCTGGCGGACGACGCTTTCGTAGGTGCGCGAGCCGACGTGCGGCGTAACCACGCAGTTCGGAAGCTTCAGCAACGGATGGTCGGCGGGTGGGGGTTCCTCATCGAGCACGTCGGTGCCGTAGCCGGCGACCTTGCCGGACTTGAGCGCTTCGACCATGTCTGCGGTATGCACGATTTCGCCGCGGGCACAGTTGAGAATGATCACGCCATCCTTCATTGTGGCGATGTTCTCGGCGCGGATCAAGTCGCGGGTTTCGGCAGTCAGGTTGGTATGCAGCGAGATGATGTCGGCGTTTTGCAGAACCTCTTCGATGGTCGGAGCACGGGTGATGTCGTGCGCCGCGGCAAAGGCATCGTCCCAATAGAGATCATGGGCGGAGACGGTCATGCCGAAGGCGCGGGCGCGGATGGCGACCTCCTTGCCGATGCGGCCAAGGCCGATGATCCCAAGGTGCTTGCCCATGATTTCATGGCCGGTCTTGCGTTTCCATTCGCCGGCGCGGGTCGCGTCGCAGTGGAAGAGCAGGTGTTTTTCGAGGGAAAGCAGGAGCAGGAAGTTGTGCTCGGCCACGGTGGTGTGGTTCACGCCGGGAGTGAATAGCACCGGAATCCGGCTGTCGGTGGCGGCCGGCAGGTCGATCTTGTCGAGGCCGATGCCGTATTTGCTGATGACCTTGAGGCGCGGCAGGGATTTTTCAATCACGGCGCGGGTGATTGCGTCGTCGCCACAGAGGAATGCATCGAATTCGCCGGCGAGTTCGAGCATGCGCTCTTCGCTGAGCGGACCGCGCTCGCGGACGATCTCGAAGCCGGTCGAGGCCAGCAGGTCGTGGTGGCTGCCAGGAGTATCCTGGAACGAAGTGGTGGTAAGAAGAATGCGGGGCATTTTGATTTCAGGTTATCGGATGGAGGTTATGGGTAAAAATTTGAACCGTGGATGAACGCCGATGGACGTGAATGGTGGAAAACGATGGATTCTAAAATTCCTTGTCTGCGTGTATCCGCGTTCATCTGCGGTTTTTTAAATCGATGGGGTTTAGCTTTGATAATCAGGATGAAGGTCGAGGCGGAAGAAGTCGCGGGCGTTGGAGAAGCAGATTTCGCGGGTCATGGCGCCGATGAGGTCGGAGTCGCTCGGGAGGATGCCGTTCTCCATGTCGCTGCCGAGCAGGTTGCAGAGGATGCGGCGGAAGTATTCGTGACGCGGGAACGAGAGGAACGAGCGCGAGTCGGTGAGCATGCCGACGAACCGACGGAGCAAGCCGAGCTGTGAAAGCGCGTTGATCTGCCACTCCATGCCTTCCTTCTGGTCGAGGAACCACCATCCGGAACCGAACTGGATTTTCCCGGGGACGCTCCCGTCCATGAAATTCCCGGCCATGCTGGCGAAGAGGTAGTTGTTGGTGGGGTTGAGGTTGTAGAGGATCATGCGCGGCAGTTCGCCGGTGATGTCGAGGGCGTCGAGGTAGGCTGCGAGGGTCTTGGCCTGCGGCGCGTCGCCCATCGAGTCGAAGCCGGTGTCGGGGCCGAGGGCCTTGAACATGCGGGTGCTGTTGTTGCGCTGCGGACCGATGTGAAGCTGCTTGGTCCACTCGCGTTTCGCGTCCCAACGACCGAAATGGAGCATCAGCTGGCTGGCGTATTTGGCGTGGTCTTCGGCGGAGACAGATGTCCCATCGCCGTTTTTCGCGGTCTCGAACACCGCGGCGGCCTCGGCATGGGTGGCCGGGCTGGCCCAGCACTGCTCGAGGCCATGGTCGGAAATCCGGCAACCGATGGCGTGGAAGTCGCCATGGCGCTTTTCGAGGGCTTCGAGGAGGTCGTCGTAGGTTTGGATGGAAACGCCCGCGACCTGCGCGAGTTTTTCCAGCCACGCGTTGAAGGCGGCGGAGTCGTGGATGGCAAGCGCCTTGTCCGGGCGGAACGTGGGATACACCCGTGTGCGCAGGCCGGTTTTCGCAATGGCCTCATGGTGATCGAGCGGATCGGCGGGGTCGTCTGTCGTGCAGACCACCGCGACCTTGAAGGCGTCGAGGAAATCGTGGACGCGCATCTCCGCAAGTTTCGCGTTGGCGGCCTCCCAGATGGTGTCGCCGTTTTTCGGCTCGATGGTCAGGTCGATGTCGAAGACGCGGGCCAACTCGAGGTGCGACCAGTGGTAGAGCGGGTTGCGCAGGCAGTATGGCATGGTGGCAACCCACGCGTCGAATTTCGCGCGGGGCGAGGCATCGCCGGTGACGTATTTTTCGTCCACGCCATTGGTGCGCAGAGCCCGCCATTTGTAGTGGTCGCCGCCGAGCCATATCTCGGCGATGTCTC
The DNA here is from genome assembly GCA_007126655.1 of Haloferula sp. Taxonomy (GTDB): domain Bacteria; phylum Verrucomicrobiota; class Verrucomicrobiia; order Verrucomicrobiales; family Akkermansiaceae; genus Luteolibacter. The sequence continues at coordinate 8,421 of SLAV01000072.1, forward strand.
CGAACTGGTAATTGTTGGCGATCTGGTGGGGCGGGAGGTGGCAGTGGTAGTCGTAGACCGGCTGGTCGGCGGCGTGCTCGTGGTAGAGGTGGCGTGCGGAATCGCTCGAAAGCAGGAAGTCCGGGTTGATCATGGGTTTGGAGAAGGGGTTGGGAGAAGGTTGCGGGTTCGGGGCTGCGTGGCGGGCAATCGCCGCTTGCATCATGCGATGAGGCTGTCATACAGCCGCGAGGCAATCATGATCAGGCCCACCGGAATGGGCAAGCAGGAATCATCCGCCACCGGCCTCGATTCGGGGTTGCACACCCACCCCGCACGGAGAAACACTGTCACAGCGAACCCAAACAAGACATCCCATGAAATTCGGCATTATCGGAGCAGGAATGATCGGGCATTTTCATGCCAAAGCCATTACCGCCATGACGGGCGGCAGCCTTCACTCGGTATTCGACCTGCGGCCCGAAGCCGCGGAAAAACTTGCCAATGAATACGGCGCGAAGTCCCACAGCGACATGGCCGCGTTCCTTGCCGACCCGGAACTCGAGATCGTCACAGTCGGCACGCCCTCCGGCGCGCATCTGGAGCCATCGCTGGCCGCGCTGAATGCCGGCAAGCATGTGATTTGCGAAAAACCGCTCGAAGTAACCGTCGAGCGCATCGACGAGCTCATGGACGCCGCAAAAACCAACGGCAAAACCCTGGCCGCCGTGCTGAACCGCCGCTTCCACCCCGGCATGGAGGCTTTCAAGAAGGCTGCCGACGAAGGTCGATTCGGCAAACTCACATCCGCATCGTGCTACGTAAAGTGGTATCGCGACCAGGCATACTACGACTCCGCCGCCTGGCGCGGCACTTGGGCGCTCGACGGCGGCGGCGCGCTGATGAACCAGTCGATTCACACCATCGACGCCCTCATTTACCTCGCCGGGCCGGTGAAATCCGTGCAGGCCAACGCCGCCTGCCTCGCCCACACCGACATCGAGGTCGAGGACATCGCCGTAGCCATCCTCGAATTTGAGAACGGCGCGCGCGGCGTGATCGAGGGCAGCACCTGCACCTGGTCGAAAGACGGACACCCGGCGCGCGTGCAGCTCGCTGGCACTGAGGGTTCCGTATTTCTCGCCGACGAGGCGTTCGAGCTGTGGGACTTCATGCACGAGAAGCCCGAGGACGCCTCTGTAAAGACCAAGCTGATGAAAGGCCAGGAAGCCGGCCTCGGTGCGAACGACCCAAGTGCGATCAGTTTTTACCAGCACCAGCGCAACTTCGAGGAAGTTGTCAACGCAATACGCGAGGGTCGCGAACCAAGCACCTCCGCCAGTGAGGCCCGCAAACCCGTCGTCCTCATCCGCGCCATTTATGAAAGTGCGCGGAACGAAGGGAAGAAGGTTCATCTTTGATTCATCGCCTTCAGCCGCTCTCCCGCCATTGATCCATGTTAAACCACTGAGACACAGGGAACCACAGAGTGCATTGTGAAGATTTTTTCATCAAATCAGTGCGTTGGCGGCCCTCAGTGACCCAGTGGCAAGATCCGCACACAAACCACCCAACTCCGCATCACCCATGATCTCCATCGACCGCCTGACCGGATTCGCCGACGAAGCCTCGCGCGACCTTGAAAAACAAATCGCAGCCACCAAAGAACTCGGCTGGTCCGCCATTTCCGCCCGCATGATCGGCGAGCACAACATCCACGAAATGCCCGAGGATGACTTCGCCCGCGCCGCTGACCGCCTCGACGAAGCCGGTATCCGCATCGTTGAATTCGGTTCGCTGATTGCCAACTGGGGGAAAAAGATCGATTCGGATTTCGACATCACGCTCGCCGAAGTCGAGCGCGCGATCCCGCGCATGAATCGGCTCGGCACCAAGCTCGTCCGGGTCATGTCCTACGCACAGCAGCCGTGGGGCGAGGACCAACATGAGGAAGAGCGCTTCCGCCGCCTGCGTGAGATCGTGAAGCGCTTCGAGGACGCGGGCCTCACCGCCGCCCACGAAAACTGCATGAACTGGGGCGGCTTTTCAGCGAACCATAGCCTGCGTCTCGTCAAGGAAGTGCCCGGCCTCAAGCTGGTCTTCGACACCGGCAACCCGGTCTTCCAACGCGACCGTTCCAAGCCCGAACCCTTCCCCTGGCAGGATCCGCTGGAATTCTGGCGCTCCGTGAAGCCGCACGTCGTCCACATCCACATCAAGGACTGCTTCAACCCGCTGCGCGACGGTGTCGAGCCGGATTACACCATGCCAGGCGAGGGTGGCGCCATGGTCACGGAAATCCTCAAGGACGCCCTCGACGACGGCTACGATGGCATGATCGCCATCGAACCACACGTCGCCACCGTCTTCCACGCTCCCGATCCCTCCAAGGTGGATTGGCAGCAGTGCTACGATTCGTATGTCGAATACGGCAAGCGGCTGATGACACTGCTAGACGGGATTTGAGCGTCGCGAGCGCGGTTGTGAAACCGCGCTATCCCAAGCCAAGCGGCACCCGCCCCACACCGGTTCTTATCCGCAGAACAGGTGGATCTCACCCGGTTCATCTCCACGCGCAGGCACAGGAAACAATACGGATGATCGCCCGCCCGCCGGCCGGTGAGATTGCCCATTGGCTCCTATTCCAAAATTGGCGCGCTTGCATGCGTGGCGCGCCGCCACCAAAATGAAGCTCCGTTTTGGATCACGATTCTCCAGCCAACCGGAAGTCCGGGCTACGCCGCCGAATCCGGCGGATGCTGCGTGCCATGCCGCGGCCCGGTCCCGACGTCGCGCGCCACGCCGCCGATTATCTGCGGACCCGCCGCGAACTCGGCACCCTCGCCATCTTCGCGCCGCTGCCGGGCGAGCCGGACCTCTTGCTGCTGCCAGAACTCGTGCCCGGACGCACCTGGTGCCTACCCCGCGTGATCGATGAAACCCGGCTGACATTTCATATCGCGGAAGACCTCGCCCGCCTCCGCCCGGCCGCTTTCGGCGTGCGCGAACCCACAGCGGAAGCCCCGCCGGTGGCGACGGCTGAGATAGACGCCTTCATCTGCCCCGGCCTCGCGTTCGACCGCCGCGGCGGACGTCTCGGACGCGGGCGC
>SLAV01000038.1 GCA_007126655.1 Haloferula sp.
CAACTACGCGTCGCCGGAGAAAATGGCCTCGCTCGTCGAGCAGGCGGGCAAATCGCGGGGCCGCGTGCTCGGCTCGCTCGTCGAATCCGCCCAGGTGGACGTCGAGCAGCGCGACTACCGCGCGCGCAAGCGGGTGCTCGATTTCGACGACGTGATGAACCTCCAGCGCGACATCGTCTATCAATACCGCAACGGCATCCTCCGCAACGGGGATCCGCGCGCGATGGTGCTCGATCTGATCGCCGAGACGGTGCCGGTGTTTCTCGCGATGCAGTCGGATCCCTCCGGCGCGGGCCGTCCCGATCCCGAGGCGTTGCTCGCGCGGCTGCGGGCGTTCGTCCCCGTGCATGTCGGAGCCGCCGATATCGCCGGGCTTGACGATGCAGGCCTTGCCGAAACGCTGGCGGCAAAAACGCGCGAGGCCTACCTCGGGCGCGTCGAACACCTCCCGCCCGAAATCGTGGCGCAGGAAGAGCGGCACATGATGCTCTTCGCCGTGGACCGCCTGTGGCAGGAGCACCTCGCCGCGATGGACGCCCTGCGCGACGGCGTCCATCTGCGCGCCCAGGGACAGAAGGATCCGCTGGTCGAGTTCAAGAACGAGGCGTTCGGGATGTTTTCGGGGCTGATGGACCGCATCCGCATCGAGGCGCTGCACAACCTGTTCCGCTCGGCGGCGGGCATCGACGCCTACCTGCGCCGCATGAAGCAGCCCGAACCCGCCCGCGCGGACCGGCCGCAGCAGCGGCGGACGGTCGTCCGGTCCGCCCGCACCCAGGGCCGCAACGAACCCTGCGCCTGCGGATCGGGGCGCAAGTTCAAACAATGCTGTGGTTCATGAACATCACAGTCCGCCGCCGGACAACCATTCCACAACCGCCAAAGGCGTGCCTCACAATTCAACCGTTGTGCCTCCGCGCATTGCGACTCAAACTCCTGCGAGCAAGCCCGTTGAGTCATGAAAAACAGCTCGTTTCCGGCGATTTTCGCCGCCGTCCTTTTCTCGTCCGTCCTTGCGGACGACGCGCACACCAGCCGCCTCACGCTGGAACAATCCACGGACCTGCGGGATTGGCAGCCGGTTCCGATTGACCCGGAAATGCTGGATGACGAAGGCAACGTGCTGGTCCCAAGCGACGAATCCGCGGGTTTCTACCGGCTGCGCGTCGAATTGCCGGAGCCGCCCGCCATCAGCAGCCAACCACAGGCGACCACGCTGATCAACGAAGGTGATTCGCTGAATTTATCCGTGGAAGCCACCGGCGGGGCACTTGCCTGGCAATGGTTTCTGGGGGAATCGGGCGATACTTCGCAACCCATCGACGGAGCCACGGAGGCAAGCCTGGATACGGGTGAGTTGTTCGAGGACACAACCTACTGGGTGCGCGTGACGAATCCGTCCGGAAGCGTGAATTCGCAGGCTTTCACGGTGCTTGTCGGCAGTCTGGCACCGGATCCCGAGGAATTTGCCACGATCCCGGCGGGTGAGTTCACGATGGGTCGCACCAGCGGCGATACCGACAGTAATGCTCCGCCGGTGAATGTTTTTGTGAGCGAATTCCACATCGCCCGGCATCAGGTCACGTGGCAATGGTGGAACAACGTTCGCGACTGGGCGGAGGACAACGGCTACACCGACATCGACGCGGGCGGCGGCAAAGGGGTGGCGCACCCGGTGCATTCGGTGAACTGGTGGGATGTGGTGAAGTGGTGCAACGCGCGCAGCGAGAGGGAGGGGCTGATCCCGGTCTATCGCAATGCGGATGGCACGGTTTTCAGGAACGGGACCACCGCCCCGACTGCCGATTGGTCCGCCAACGGCTACCGCCTGCCGACCGAGGCGGAATGGGAAAAGGCGGCGCGCGGCGGGGTGGCCGGGCAGCGGTTCCCATGGGGGGATACGATCACGCACAGCCGGGCGAATTACTGGGCCAGCACCCAATACAGTTACGACAACAGTCCGACCGTGGCAGCTCACCCGGATTACTTTGACAATCCGAGGCCCTTCACCTCACCGGTGGGCAGTTTCGCACCCAACGGATTCGGACTTCATGACATGGCCGGAAATGTGTGGGAGTGGTGCTGGGATTGGTATTCGCCATCGGCCTACACGGAAGGTGCCACGGATCCGCGCGGGGCTGATTGGAGTTTGCTGCGCTCGCTGCGCGGCGGCGGTTGGAGCAACGGCGCGTTCTACAACCGCTCCGCATACCGCAATAACTTCGTGGGCATTGGGGAGCGCTACGAAAACGTCGGTTTCCGTCTCGTCCGCAGTGCGGCTCCATGAAGCGGGAGATCGCGATTATTGTGGATGTCGCCCTTGTATTCGCCTCCATTGAGGGCATGAGCCGGAGGCTGCTACGGCGGGGGATTGTGGGATTGGTTGCGGTGGCGGAGGGATTCGAGGTAGGCGTTTTTGGGGGCGGGTTTGACGGGGCGCTCTTCGGCTTCGAGCATGGATCGGGTTTGTTTGCGGCTGTTGGCGATGAGTTCGGGGATGAGGCGGGCCTCGGGGAGGTTTTTCCAGTATTTCCCGGGCATCTCGGACCGCATGGCGGCGACTTTGAGGCGGGCGGGGTTGAAGATGCTGCGGTAATAAGTGCGCCAGAGGTCGTCGTGGGCGTCGGCTCCGGGGGTGGCGTCTTCGGGCAGGCCGGGGGTGAATCTGAGTTTTTCGCCATCCCAATGGGCGCATTCGGACGGGGTGAGGATGGACCAGTCCATGCCGTGGAAACGTTTTTCGAAGAACGGCGAGGCGAGGCGGACGATGTGGTATTCGGGTTCGAACCAGGCGACGAATTGCTCGCGGCCGGTGCCGGGGTCGGTGCCGACGAGGCGGAAGCGGACGTAGGCGTGCATCTTGTGGATGTCGCGGCCGATGGATTTGGTCCATTGGCGGGCGAGGCGGACGTCGGGGTCGGTGGCGTGTGCGAGGAGGTGTTTTTCGCCGCCGCGGGTGTGCCGCCAGAGGAGCTGATATAGGTGCGCCCAGCGGCGCGGGTCGGTGTGGGCGGAGGCGGTGCGGGCGAGATCGAGGAAGGCGGGGGAGA
>SLAV01000102.1 GCA_007126655.1 Haloferula sp.
CATGCACACCCGTTGGCTTCCTCTCCTGCTCGTTGTTGCGCTGTTGATCGTTTTCCGCATCTTTGGCAGCGTCTTTTCTGAAACCCTTCCGAATTTCCAACCGCTCGCCGCGTTGTTTTTCTGTGGCTTCCTCCTGGCTCCGGGTTGGCGGGGATTTGCCTTGCCGGCGGGAATTTATTTCCTCACCTACCCGCTTCCAGCGTTGTTGCAAGGGCGGATGGATTGGCTCACACCCGGCGTACTGGGCGTCACCCTGCTCGCACTGGGCGCGATGTTCCTGATGGGCCGTGCGCTGCGCCCCGAACGCGCCATCACCCTGCTCGGCGGGGCGGCCGCCGCGGCACTTGTTTTCCACCTCATCACCAATGGTGCCGCATGGGTCGCCAGCCCGATGTATCCGAAAACCCCGCTCGGCCTATGGCAGTCGCTCTGGACCGGTCCGGTAGGCTCGCCGCTGCCATCCTGGATCTTCCTGCGCAACCTGATGGCCGCCAACCTGATTTTCACCGCCGTGCTGCTCATCGCACGATTCCCGTTGGCCCTTCCGCGCGCCACAGCCACGCCCGGCTTGACGCCTGCTCGCTGATTCACGCAGTCTGCCCGCCCCCCTTTCATTTCGTTTTCAAAATATCATCATGACCGACGCCGCCAGCCAGAAGCTTGATTTCTCCCAATCACCCGTAAACCGGGAACTGACTCCCGAACGCAAGATCGAGCTTTACTCGCAGATGGTGCGGATCCGCCGCTTCGAGCAGGTCTCGCTCAAATACTACCAGTCCGGGAAAATCGGCGGTTTCCTCCATCTATATATCGGCCAGGAGGCCGTCGCCGCAGGCACCGTTTCGCTCGGCGGCGAGCACGACCACTACATCACCGCCTATCGCGACCACGGCCACGCGCTCGCCGTCGGCATGACCATGGACGAGTGCATGGCCGAGCTTTTCGGCAAGCAGACCGGCTGCTCGAAGGGCAAGGGCGGCTCGATGCATTTTTTCGCTCCCGACAAGAACTTCTGGGGAGGCCACGGCATCGTCGGCGGGCAGACACCGCTCGGCCTCGGCCTCGCATACGGCCTCAAATTCCTCGACCGCAAGGGCTGCTGCCTCTGCTACCTCGGCGACGGCGCGGTGAACCAGGGCGCCTACCACGAATCGCTCAACATCGCCGCGCTCTTCGACCTGCCCGTCATCTACGTGATCGAGAACAACGGCTACTCGATGGGCACCTCGCAGAAACGCTCGTCCGCGTTCCGCGACTGCCTCGCCCAGCGTGCCGAGGGCTATGACATGGAATGGGACGTCATCGACGGGTCCGATCTCTACGAGGTCCGCGCCAAAACGCAAATCGCCATGGACCGCGCGCGCGACGAGAGCCGCCCGACCATCCTCGAGATCTTCACCTACCGCTACTACGGCCACTCCATCGCCGACGCGAACCACAAGAAATACCGCACCCCCGAGGAGATCGAGGACTACAAGCAGAACCACGACCCCATCAACGTCTTCCGCCGCAAGCTCATGGAAGAGGGCGTGCTCGACGAGGAAGAGGACAAGAAAATCACCAAGGCCGCCAACCAGGAGGCCGCCGCCGCCGTCAAGTTCGCAGAGGAATCCCCGGCTCCCACCATCGACGACATCTCCACCGACGTTTACTGGGAGACCGACAACCGGACCGAAGCCTCGGAAATCGGCAGCCACTTCTTCAACGACTGACCACCATGCCCCGCACCCTCACCTACCGCGAAGCCCTCCGCGAAGGGCTCGACGAAGAACTCGAACGCGACGAGAACGTCGTCCTCATGGGCGAAGAGGTCGCCCAATACAACGGAGCCTACAAGGTCACCGAGGGCCTCTGGAAAAAATGGGGTGACAAGCGTATCGTGGACACTCCGATTTCCGAGGCCGGCTTCATCGGCATGGGTGTCGGCGCGTCCATGCTCGGTGTGCGCCCGGTCATGGAGCTGATGTTCTGGTCTTTCCACTCAGTCGCCTTCGACCAACTCGTGAACAACGCCGCCTGCGTCCGCTACATGTCCGGCGGGCTGATCCACTGCCCGATCGTGGTGCGCGGTCCGGCCAACGGCGGCACCAACGTTGGCGCCACTCACTCGCACACCCCCGAGGGCCTCTTCGCCTCGTTCCCCGGCCTCAAGGTCTGCGCGCCAGCCACCCCGGCGGACGCCAAGGGTCTCATCAAGGCCGCCATCCGCGACAACGACCCCGTTTACGTCATGGAGAACACCCTTCTCTACGGCAACAAGGGCGAGGTCCCCGATCCGGAGGACGGCGACCACGTCGTCCCGCTCGGCAGGGCCGACATCAAGCGCGAGGGGTCCGATATTTCCCTGATCGCCCACGGCCGCTCCGTGCTTCACGCGCTCGCCGCCGCGGAGACGCTCAAGGAGGAACACGGCATCAATGCCGAGGTGCTCGACCTACGCTCGATCCGCCCGCTCGATGTCGATGCCATCCTTGCCACCGTGCGCAAGACGAACCGTGCCGTTCTTGTCGATGAATCCAAGCCGTTCGGCGGTGTCTCCGCAATGGTTGCCACGCTCATCCAGGACCACGCCTTTGACGACCTCGATGCCCCCGTGAAGCGCGTCTGCACCATCGACGCGCCCGCCATCTACTCGCCTCTCATCGAGAACGACCAACTGCCCTCGCCCAAGCGGGTCGTGGAAAAAGTCCTCGAAATCGCCTGAAGCCAAAGTATTTGCTGCCATCCACGCACGCGACACGCTCAACTGCGATGCTCGCACCATCCTGGCCGGCGAGGCTCCGGCCTACTTATCCCAACGAGGCCGGCGAATCCGGCGATTCGCTCCGCGGGAAATCGAGGTGTGGCGGGGCGCCGGGTGCAGGCGGTCATTCCCCGCCCAGCTTCGCGACAGATCCCCGCACCATGCCTTCGTAGGAGGGGCCGAAGATGATGAGGTGGTTGAGCGCGTGATAGAGATCATACACCGGGCGGCGGGCTTCACGGCCGTTCGGCTCGCCGCCGTAGCCGCGCCAGAAGGCATCGCCGAGGCGCGGGCCGAAGAGTTCGAGCATGGCAAGGTCGGCCTCGGCATCGCCGAAATACACGGCGGGATCGAAGACGACGGGCGCGCCGCCGGCCATCGCATGGTTGCCGCTCCACAGGTCGCCGTGCAGCAGCGAGGGGGCGGGGTGGTGGCCGGCGAGCCGTTCTGCCACGCGGCGCAGGATCCCGCTTTCGCCGGGCAGGCGGCCGAGCCGGACGATGAGCGGGCGGAGGCGGCGTTCGGTGAAAAAAACGGCCCAGTCGCCGGACCACGCGTTTTCCTGCGGAGTGGGGCCGATGAAGTTGTCGCGGTCGAGGCCGTGGGCCGTGCCGTGATGGCGGTGCAGCGCGGCCAGGGCGGAGCCGAGTGCCTCCGCGTCGCGCGGGCCGGAGGGCGGCCGCATGTCGAGCCATTCGAGCGCGAGGTGTCGCTTGCCCTCCTCGAGCACCCGGGGCACGCGGATGTGCGGGGCGAGCCGGCGCAGGCCGTCGGCCTCGGCGGCGAGCCGGGCGGCCGCGTCCGCGTCGCGCGCGAACTTGACGAAACACCGCGTGCCGTCCGCCAGCTCCACCGCGCGGGCGTCGTCGATGCAGCCACCGCCGACCGCTCGGGACGCGGCGACGTGTTGGCCGAGGATTTCGTGTTCCGGGTTGGCGGGCATGATTTTCCCGTTTGGCGGGGTCAGATTTCGAGCATCAGCGAGATGTGCTCGGCGGTGAGTTCGCCCATGGACGTGCAGAGGTGGAACGAGGTGGTGCCGTGCATCCGGTCGAGATCCGCGCCCAAGGTGCGGACGTGCGCGGCGGGGGCGATCGGGTCGCGCCGCATGATGCCGAGCAGCGCTCGCAGGCGGCCGCTTTCGACCTTGGCGCGGCGCGTCATCTGCGCGTGCTCCTCGGCGACGTATTGGGCGATCGTCTCGCGGTTGAGCACGTCGAAGGCGAGGCGCGTGACGTCGCGGTTCGAGCTGAAGCGGAAGGCGAGGTAGATATTGCCCTTGCCCTCGTATGACTGCTGGTCGAAATCGATCGGTCGCACGCGGTATTGCACCTCCTCGAAATCCGGGGTGATATCGACGACGTAGTTGACGCTGCGCATGTCGCCCAGCAGGCGGATGAAGCAGCGCTCGGTGAACTTGGTGAACTCCTTGGCGATGCGCACCTTGTTGAGGCCGGGCTGCGGCAGGTATCCGCGGAGGAAGACGTCGCCGGGGACGCCTGCGATGTGCTCCTCGATGAGTGTGTCGCCGCGGATCAGGTAGTTGATGCGGTTGGGCGAGAGGATGTGCTCGAGTTCGAGGCCGTAGATGCGCGAGGCATCGGCCTTTTTGACGTAGAAATAGTCGGAATTGTCGTTGAACAGGTTGGTGACCCGGATGCGGAACGGGCGCGAGTTCCCGAATTCGCCGAAATCGATGCGGTCCACGATGAGGTGGTCGTGCCGTTCGGTGCCTCTGCCGATCTTGAGTTCTGAGTAGATGCGGATGAGGTGTTCCCGCAGCTCGCCAATCAGTTCCTGCTGATACATTACGGTGAGCCACAGCGTCTCATTGCCGCCGGGATCCTCGTATGGCATCGCCTCGCTGAACCGCAGCAGGTCGCTGTAAACCTCGGGAATCTCCCGGTGCCGGTCGTAGTGATAGAGGTATTGCCACAATGCCGAACGCGGCGGGAAAAGCTGCTTGCGGCGGGCGATCACACGGGGAGCCTGCCCGAAACGGCCCGGCCGGACAAGTATTCCGCGCAAAACGACTGAAGAAACGAAAAACCCGGGCCGTTGCGGCCCGGGTTTTCCGAAATTGCGGTGGGGATGCCGGGAGCGGCTCAGATGAACTCGTTGATGAGGTTCTCAAGCATTTCCTGGCGGCCGCTGGCCAGCTCGGGTTCGCCGTTGGCGAGCGTGTGCTGCTCGAGTTCGGCGAAGGTGGCGGTGCCTGCCTCGACCTTGGCGCCGATGCCGCTGTCGAACGACGAGTAGCGCTTGTCGATGAATTCGGCTAGGCGGCCGTCCTTGCGGATGGCGGAGGCGATTTTCAACCCGCGGGCGAAGGTGTCCATGCCGCCGATGTGGGCGTGGACGAGGTCGATCGGGTCGGGCGACTCGCGGCGGCGCTTGGCGTCGAAGTTCAGGCCGCCGGTGGTGAAGCCGCCCATGCCGAGGACGATGAGCATGACCTGGGTGGTGTTGTAGATGTCAGTGGGGAACTGGTCGGTGTCCCAGCCGACGAGCGTGTCGCCGCGGTTGGCGTCGATGCTGCCGAGCATGCCGGCGTTAGCGGCAACGGTCAGCTCGTGCTCCATGGTGTGGGCGGCGAGGGTGGCGTGGTTGGTCTCGATGTTGAGCTTGAAGTGGTCCATCAGCCCGTATTCGCGGAGGAAGTTGAGGCAGGCGGCGGCGTCGGAGTCGTATTGGTGGGTGGAGGGTTCGCGCGGCTTGGGCTCGATGTAGAACGGGCCGGTGAAGCCGATTTGTTTCGCGTGGTCCACGGCCATGTGGAGGAAGCGGGCGAGGTGGTCGAGTTCGCGCTTCATGTTGGTGTTGAGGAGGGTGCCGTATCCCTCGCGGCCGCCCCAGAAGGTGTAGCCGAGGCCACCGAGCTTGTGCGTGCACTCGATGGCTTTTTTCACCTGGGCGGCGGCGTAGGCGTAAACGTTTGCGTCGGGCGAAGTGGCCGCGCCATGGGCGTAGCGCGGATGGGCGAACAGGCAGGCGGTGCCCCAGAGCAGCTTCACGCCGGTCTCGGCCTGCTTGGCGGCGAGTTTTTCGACGACGGCGTCGAGCGCCTCGTTGGAGGCCGCGAGGTTGTTGAGTTCGGGGCCGATGTCGCGGTCGTGCCAGCAGTAGTATTCGATTCCCATCTTGCCGAGGAACTCGAAAAAGACATCGACGCGCTTGAGGGCGTTCTCGACGGAATCCGAGCCATCGTCCCACGGCATCCGCGCGGTGCCGGCACCGAACGGGTCGGACAGGACGTTGCGCATGACGTGCCAGTATGGTGCGGCAAAGCGGAGGTGCTCCTTCATCGGCTTGCCATCGACGGTTTCGTCGGCGTTGTAATGCTTGAAGGCGAGCGGGTTTTTCGAGGTCGGTCCCTCGTAAGTGATTTTGGGTGTGTCGAAGTATTCCATGGGTTACGAACTCCAATAAACAACCGCCGCCACCACCCGTGAAGCGAAAAAAACCGGCCGTTTTAGCCGTTTGGGCAATGATCCTGAAGTTCGGGGTCTATTCATGAACCTTGTCCGGGAGAAATGCGATCCGCTCGATCAAAAGCAATGCCACGCCAAATGAGCGCCCGAATCAACAATCGTTGCATGGATTGGGATGCCGCCGCGCACATGTTCCCGACCGTGAAAGCCATCCCACTACCGAGTGGCTGCGCCATTAGGGGCTGGCTTTCTCCGCCGCTCCCATCGGGGCTGCGCTTTTCAACTGATATGAGCGCGATAGGCGTCGGGATCCATCAATTTCCCGATGTCTTCGGGATTGGCAACCTTGAGCTTGAAAATCCATCCTTTACCATATGGATCGGTGTTGACGAGCGACGGGTCGCTTTCGACCTCCGGGTTGGCCTCGACGACCTCGCCGGAACACGGGGCGTAGATGTCGCTGGCTGCCTTGACCGACTCGACGACCGCGGTGGGATCTTCGAAATCAACCGCCCGACCGACTGCCGGAGGCTCGACAAAGACGACGTCGGTCAGCTCTGCCTGGGCGTGGTCTGTGATGCCCACGGTGGCGATGTCGCCTTCCAGGCGAACCCATTCGTGGGATGAACAATATCGGAGGTCATCGGGTACATTCATGATGCAGTGGCGGGATGGTGGACCTTCAGGCCCGTTTGTAGAAGGGTTTTTTCACGACTTCGGCGGGAAACTGTCGTCCCCGCACATCAATCAGCAGGGGGGTGCCCGGTTTGGCCAGTGTTGCGGGCAGGTAGGCCATGGCGATGCCGCGGCGGAGCGTTGGCGATAGCACGCCGCTGGTAAGCTCGCCAAGTTCGTTACCATCGGCATCAAGCACGGGGTAGTGGGCGCGTGGTGGCGCGCCGGATCCAGTGTAGCGGATCGCACACAAGCGTGCTGTGGGGCCTTCCGCCTTCTGGCGGGCCACCACGTCCCCGCCTATGTAGGCCCCGCTGTCCTTCTTGCAAAAAAACCCGAGCCCGGACTCGACCGGAGTGCGTTCGGGCGACAGGTCGTTGCCGTTGAGGGGGAAGCACATTTCCAGACGCAGCGTATCGCGCGCGCCGAGGCCGCACGGCACGGCCCCAGCGGAGGTGAAATTTTTCCAACGCGCCTCGGCTTCGTCGGCCGGGCAGAAGAACTCAAATCCATCCTCGCCGGTGTAGCCTGTGCGGCAAAAGATGCAACCGTCGGCGGTTGCGATGATGCCGTTGCGGGGAGGCAGCTCCATTTCCGGGCACGCTTGGGCGAGGATTTCCGTAGCGCGCGGCCCCTGCACGGCCATGCCGGCCCAGGCGTCGCTCTCGTCGCGCAGCCTGGCGTCTTGCCCGGCGTGGCTGGTGAGCCAGGCGTGGTCCTCCTCGATTTTCGCCGCGTTGACGACGAGGAAGAACGACTCGGGCCCGGTCCGGTAGAGAATCAGATCGTCAATCACGCCACCGGTCTCGTTGAGCATCAGCGTATAGTGGCCCTGGCCGGGCTGGAGTGCGGAGACGTCGTTGGTCAGCATGTGGTTGAGCCAGTCGCACGCGCCGGGGCCATCCACAAAAAACTGCCCCATGTGCGAAATGTCGAAAATCCCGGCTCCAGTCCGCACCGCCTCGTGCTCCTCCATGATGGAGGTATATTGCACCGGCATGTTCCAGCCGGCAAAGGGCACGAGGCGCGCGCCAAGCGCGCGATGGACGGATTCAAGGGGTGAAGATTTCAAGGTGCTGCTCACGCCTTGAGGCTGATGTCCCCGGGCAGCCCTGTCAAACCCGGGTGAGTCGGCACGCGTGCCGCAAGGTCATTTCACCTGAATGGCTGCGCAAACATAACGCGCTTTTATTTTCATCCACCAGATCCGGCGGTTCTATCCCGAGAATGAAACATCAGCGACGCCAGCCGGGTCATTCCTCCTTTTCGCCCTCCTTGGTATCGACAGGCAGCTCCGCCCGGTTTGGCGTGGCATACGGGTTGATATCAAGATCCGCGGCGCGTGCCCGTTCCGCGGCGGGGGGCTCTTCGCCACTCTCTTCGCCGGCCTCCTCGTCGGCGGGTGCGGCGGGTTCCGGCGCGCGGATCGATTGGAAGAGCATGTTGTAATTGTGGCGCAGCACCGCGGGGAAGGTGACGCGGCCGGATTCAACGATACGTTCGCGCAGGAGCTTCGCGGAAAGGTCCGCCACAAGGTCGGTGCCGATTTTCACCGAGCGGTCGGCGGTGGTGAGCTGTTGGCCGGCTTCGCTGGTGGCGCGGATCAGGTCGCTGGTGATGGCCCGGCCCTGGATCGCGATGCTGGATTTCGCCGAGGTGATGCCGCCGTCTTCCGCGACGGTGATTTCGAGCACGGCGTGGTCGTTGGAAGCAAGCCAGCCGCGCACGTGGTCGATGCGCAGGGACACGAAAATGCCGCCGTCGGGTGTCGGCGAGACCTCGGGGCGGAACGTGCGGTAGGTGGCTCCGGAGAGTTCGTATTCGGCCACTGTGCCGCGTTTTTTCCAGCCGCCGAGGCTGTTGCCAAGTGCGTCCACATCGACGGTCACGTTGCCAAGGGACATCGCGGCGGTGCAGAAAAGCGCCAAGGCGGCGCGGGGAATCATTGAAAGTCGGTTCATGGATGGGTGTGCGGTTGTTGCCGGGATGATACGTATTCCGCAGGTTCTTTATTCGATTAAAGCGCCGCCCGAACGCCAATTTGCGGAACCAACCATTGCACGAGACGGACTGAAACGCTATCCCCGAATGACGTGACACAGGGCATCGACGCATTTCTCGATTTTCTCAAGGCCGAGCGGGCGCGCGGCGTCACCCATGTGGCGCTCGACGACGAGGCCCGCGCGGCACTGCGCGCGCTTCACAAAAAACTGCGCCAACCCGCCCCGGTCCGCGGGCGCTCCGCCGCGGCGGCCTCCCCACCAGCTCCCGTCCAGGCGCCAGCGCAAGCCGCCGCCCCCGCCCCGGCCCCGGCGGACGAGATCCCGGCCCCGGACCCCGGCACCGGCGACAATGCGGAGCGGATCGCCCGCCTGCGCGCGCAGGCGGAACAATGGCAGCCCGCCCGCCGGCTCGGCACGCTGCGCGACACCCTGGTTTTCTCGACCGGCGATCCGGCGGCGCGCCTCGTCCTCATCGGCGAGGCTCCGGGATACGAGGAGGAGAAGCGCGGCGAACCGTTCACCGGGCCGGCCGGCCGCAAGCTCGACGACATCCTCAAGGCGATGGGCCTGGAGCGCGGCGGCGTTTACATCACCAACATCGTCAAGAACCGCCCGGCGATGCCGCGCCAGGCCACCAACAACCGCAAGCCGACACCGGAGGAAATGGCGGTCTGGCTGCCGTTCGTGCGGGCCGAGCTCGACGTGCTGCGGCCCGCCTGCATCGTGGCCCTGGGAGTCACCGCCGCGGAGGGCCTGCTCGGCACCGGCAAGGGCATCGGCGCGATGCGCGGGTGCTGGCACGAATTCAACGGCATCCCGGTGCGCGCCACCTACCACCCGAGCTACCTGCTGCGCAGCCAGGGCAGGCTCGAACCGAAACGCCAGCTGTGGGAGGACATGCTCGCCGTGATGGAGCGCCTCGACATGCCGGTGAGCGAGAAACAACGCGGCTACTTCCTGCCGCGCGGGTCGTGACGGCGGCTCAATCCGCGAACGAACGCTCCACCGTCTCCGCGAACAATCCGAAGTCGCCGTCCCGCAGCGGCCGCCCCAGACCGCGCGCCAGCAGGGGCACCTGCTCGCGCGTGTGGTCGGTGCCGGTGTGATACGGGTCGTTGCCGTGGTCCGCCGTGATCAGCAGCAGGTCGTCCGGCGGCAGCCGTTCGAGAAAGCCGGGCAGCCACGCGTCGAAGGCGCGCAGGCAGGCGGCGTATCCCACCGGGTCGCGGCGGTGGCCGTGGAGCGCGTCGAAATCCACCAGGTTGGCGAGGATGAAGGTCGGCCCGGAGGCGGGCGCGGCGGCCAGCCTGTCGAGCGTCCGCATGCCCTCCGCGTTGGATTTCGTCGGGTGGGATTCGGAGATGCCCGATCCGGCGAAGATGTCGGAGATTTTCCCCACCCCGATGGTGCGCACGCCGCGCGCCTGGAGCCGGTTGAGCGCGGTTTCGCCGGGATCGAGTGAGAAGTCGCGGCGGTTGCCGGTGCGGCGGAAGCCGGAGGCGGCGTCGCCCGCGAACGGGCGGGCGATCACCCGGCCGACGGGCATGCCACGCGCGTCCAGCAGCTCCCGCGCCGCCCGGCACAGGTCGAGCAGGCGCTCCAGGCCGAATGCCTCCTCGTGCGCCGCGAGCTGGAGCACACTGTCCGCGCTGGTGTAGAGGATCGGTTTCCCGGTGGCGATGTGTTCCGCGCCGAGTTCCTCCAGGATCGCGGTGCCCGAGGCCGGGCGGTTGCCGAGAAACCCCGTGCCCGCCCGCGCCGCCAGCTCCGCGACGAAATCGTCGGGAAACGCCTCGAACGTGGCGAACGGCGCGTCCAGCGGACGGCCCAGCAGCTCCCAGTGGCCGGTCGTCGTGTCCTTGCCCGCCGAGGTCGCCGTGAGGCGGCACCACGAGGCGTCCGCGCGCGTCCTGCCCGCGCGCCCGAGCAGCGCGTCGAGCCCGAGCGCGGCGAGACCTGGCAGGGCGAATCCGGGGACGCGCCCGAACAGGTGGCCGAGCGTGTCCGCCCCGGCGTCGCCGTATTCCCCCGCGTCGGGCGCGCCGCCGCAGCCCACCGAGTCGAGCACGATGCCGATCACACGCTTCCTCACGGGCGCAGGATAGCCGGTTCCGGCGGAATGCAAAGCGTGGGCACCGGAAACGTTTTCGCGCGAACAAGTGAAAAGGAGGCGCGGCTCTCCTGCCGTGCTGGAGAGTGTGGTGGCTCCTGATTGCTTGTCATCGCGATGGTTTCCCCGTGCGAAAAATCCGCCGGAAAGCGCGGGGCGGACGCGGATTTTTTCTTTCGTTTTCCCCCGAATCCGCAGTAGAAGTCAGCCGATGAAAGCGCTCCGCCTGCTCCTGCCCGTGGGGCTTCTGGCCGTGATCGGCTGGCAATGCCACCCGATCGGCTCCGGCGGGCCGCGCTCGCAACGGGTGTCGCTGCCGGCCGGTAGTCCGGTGACGGTGCCGCAGATGATGCGGGAGGTCGGCTTGAAGGTGGACATGGTGCCGGCGGGCACCCACGGCCGCCGCGAGGTGCGGCCGATGCGCCCGCGCTACATCACGATCCACAGCAC
>SLAV01000012.1 GCA_007126655.1 Haloferula sp.
AGGCCTCCCCCTTGTCTCGAAGCATTGTTGCAGGATGTGCTGCAGTTTCTGGTCGAACAGGGCATTGACGGCGCCACGATCATTGAAAGCAGCGGAATGGGCGCGCATATTTCGAGTGTGCCCTTGTTCGCCGAGTTCATCGGATTCATGCTGGAACGCAAAAATCACAGCCAGACGGTGATGGCCCTGATCCCCGAAGCGCGGGAGCGGCAGATTGTGGAGGGCATCGAGGCGATCACCGGTGACCTTGAAAAAACGCAGGGCGCCATGCTCATGATCCAGGACATTCGGCTGGTCAAGGGGTCCATGCGGATGATGTGATCGCCCCTTTTGCGAAAAACCTCTCGCAAGAACGGTCCGCGAGGCCGCAGACCCTCCCGTTGGATTGGGAAACGCGCATATTCGGAATGGGAGGGACGGCGGCCTCGCCGTCCGGAGGGGGTTTGCAAGCGGCTCCTCAGACAACCACTATGAATGTTCTTTTGCACCATGAAAATCAATAGTGAGCGGAGATACCGATGAGACAGCTTAAACTTGCGGTGGTTGCGTTTTCGTTGGCGTGGGGCGTCGTTGCGACGCAGGCGGCGGAACTGGTCCTGGTGGAGCGCGGGGTGAGCCGAGCGCCGATTGTGCTTGCGGAAGGCGATCCCGCCTCGGCTGCCAATCGACAGGCTGCCGAAGATTTGGCGGACTACATCGAAAAGGTTGGCGGGGCCCGACCGGACGTTCTCACCGGGACGCCCGAGCCCATCCCCGAACGTGCGATCTGGGTGGGGCTGCATCCACAACTGAAGGCGCTGTTGCCGGACGTTGACTTCAGCTTCGAGCAGCGCGAGGAAATCCTCATCGCCGCCAATACGCACCATCTGGCGATTGTCGGTCGGGACCGTTTCGTGGACGGACATCAGGTCGAATTCGGCACCGCCAACGCCGTTTACACCTTCATTCAGGACGCTCTCGACGTGCGCTGGTTCTGGCCGGGCCCATCGGGCGAAGATGTGATCCCGCGTGAAACGCTGGCCTTCGAGCCCTTCGTGCACCGGTTCGCGCCGCCGTTCTGGACGCGCCAGGTCTATCGCGACCAATTGACCGACAGTCGACTGCGGGAGTGGCGGCGCGTTCACCGCATCCTGCACGATGCGTTCGATATGCATGCAAGTTCGCATGCCTTCACCACCTGGCGCGAGCGGTTTCTCGAAACGCATCCGGAATACTTCGCGCTGCAGCCCGACGGCACGCGCGGGACCCATCCGCCTCCGCCCTCGCGCAACCAGAAGCTCTGCGACTCGAACCCTGACGTCTGGGCACAGTGGCTGGCGGACGCCGAAGCAACCCTTGAGGCGAGGCCGACGAAGTCGGCGATCCGGGCCGCGCCCAACGACGGGCCGCGCTCGGGCATCTGCATCTGCGAAAACTGTCTCGCCTGGGACCATCCGGACGGGCCGCGTTATCTCTATAACTGGGCCGGCGTGAATCAGGAATACGTGGCCACCACCGACCGGAACATCAAATTCTGGAACCAGCTCGCCCGACTGCTGAAAGCGCGGTTTCCCGATCGCGACGGGCTTTACGTGCATGGCAGCGCCTACGGTCCGTACAAATCCCCGCCGGTGGCAGCCGTGCCGGATGACAACATCATTTTCACCTATACGGGCCACTTTCCGATCACCAACGCCGAGCAGCGCGAAGCGGAACAGGCGGAATGGAAAGCGTGGTCTCGGGTAACATCCAACCTGTTTTTCCGCCCCAACCTTTTCTGGTACTCCGGCGGCGCGTTCGGCATGCCGGGCGTGTCCCTGCGCAACACCATGGAGGATTTCCGCTTCCTGGCCGAACACCATTGTCGCGGCATCATTGTCGACACCACCCCGCAGCACTGGGCGGCGCAGGGGCCGCAATACTACCTGATGGCCCGCATGGCGTGGGATCCGATGCTTGACGGCGAGGCGGTGATGGACGAATACTACCGGCGCGCCTTCGGTCCCGCGGCGTCTTCCATCGAGCGCTACTTCGCCTTGATGGAGCAGGCGCACGAAGCGATCGTCAACCTGCCCGGCTGGCGGTCGAGCATGGGGCTTGTGTTCGGCGGCACCTTGTCTGAAATGCTTCAATCGGTCTATGACGGGGCGTTGCTGGCGCAGGCGGACGAACTGCTCGGCGAGGCCGAAGCCCGGGTCGCCGACGCGCCGGAAAGGTTCCGTCAGCGGGTGGCCATGATCCGCGCGGGGCTGGACTACGCCGAAGCGCTGCTGGAGTCGTTCGAGGTCATGGCCCGGGGGAACGAAAGCGACGGCAAGGACCGCGAGGCCGTGCGCCGGGCGATCGCCCTCTCGGCGCAGCGGGAGGCGTTGGCGAATTCCCATGACGGCCTGGTGGTCAACAAGACAGGGTGGCTGCTTGGCAGAATGGCCCCGTTCATCGGCCCGCCGACGGATGAACACCTCCAAACTGCCGGGGCGGCAGAAGAAAATTGAGGCTGGTAGAGCTTATGCATACGCGAGTTGACCCCCTGTTCCGTCGTTGCGACCCAGCCGTGCTCACGGGACGTTCCCGCGCTTTCGATGCCGATTCCCCAACGTCGCCAGGCTCGTCGCAAGCGCAATCAACGACGGAAATGCGGTTCTCACGCCGCGGATGCTCGGCCGATCGGCTTCTTGCCGTCATCGGAATCATCCTGTGCCTGTGAGTCCAAGGCGTCATGGCGGAATCGACCTTGCTGGGTGTGGAGACGATCGACGCTCCGTTGCCGGTCTTCGACGGGTTCGGAAGGCGGACGGGCGCGGTGCGGTTCCCGACCGAAAACGACACCTTTCCCCCCTTGCGAATGCTGCTTTCGCGCAGTCGCTACTGGCTAGAGGACGGTCATCTGACGGTGATCGCACGGTTGGACGCGCCATCACCCACCGGCAGCCTGCAGGTCCGCCTTGTGGACGATCGGGACCGGCTGCTGGCCGAACACCGCATCGATCCGCTGCCGGGCGCGCAACTGGCGTTATATCCGCCGATACCGGC
>SLAV01000281.1 GCA_007126655.1 Haloferula sp.
AACAGCATGAGGATTTTGAGTCGGCAACCGAGAGCAGTGCGAAGGCCGAATGGGGAAGAATGTTGGATTTTGCCGAGCGTCACTTGAAAACCTTCGCCAAGAAAGAGGGCCATATACGAACCCCCCGAATTCGTTTTGAGGCAATCTCCGTAGGAGCCGCGCTTGCACTTCGAGAAAACCCGGATCTCGCTCCATCTTCCGTTGATTGGATGGATTCAGATGAATTCAAGGCTCTCATGCGGTCAGACGCCAGCAATTCGCGCCCAAAAGTGATCGCCAGGATTGAGTTTGTAAGGGATAAACTTCTTGAGGGCTGAGCGATCATGAACAATGTCATTGATGAATTTGAGACTCGGGTTGCAGAGATTGAGGGCTACTTCAATTTCGTGGCGGGCTTGGACGAAGGCAGCTTGAAGGTTGAGGCGGCTGAGGGAAACATCGCCAATCCCGCGCCAGAGATCGAGGTTCTCGTTAAAACCTTCAAGGCGACTGCTCTGTTGATGCTCTACAATCTCATGGAGTCAGCAGTAACAAATGCGATTGAGGCGATCTTTGATGAACTGGCCGAGCGAGGCGTGGGATTTGACAAATGCAGGGAAGAAATTAGAAAGGTGGTGCTATCAAACGCGAGACTGCACAAGCCTGAAAAGCTGCTCCCGCAGTTGAGCAATATCGCAGTTGATATCGTAGCGAAGACTTTCAGACGCGAGGCCTTCGTCTCTGGAAATGTGAACGCGCGCGCGATTCGTAGTATCGCGAAGCAATACGGTTTCACGGAACCTGAATGTCGCGGGGATCGGTTGCTTACAATCAAAACTCATCGCAATGATCTTGCCCATGGCAGTAAATCATTTGCTGAAGTTGGTCGGAATTTTTCCATCCAAGACATCCGCGAGATCAAATCCGATGTCTTCGAGTATCTGAGGGAAATGTTCGGGAACGTCGGCTGTTATATCGAAAACAAACACTATCTTTGCGCTCCCGCGAACGTTGCCTAAATCAGCCAACTCCACGACAAATACGACAACCGTGAACCCTGAACAAAATGAAGCCCTCGCCGTGGCGAGGGCCTATCTCCTGCTACACATGGCAGCTGAGCTGACTGAATCTAAGCGCATCGGTTTCCACCCGCAAGAGTAAAGCACCCATACCAATGACCTCCAAACAGCTCCAATCTGAAATCGCCCTTGGCGAGGACAGCAAGCGCCAGTTCAAGGTGGATGTGCGCAACGCGGAATCCTTGGCGGCGGAGATGGCGGCGTCTGCCAACTCGGAGGGCGGGCAGATGTTCCTTGGCGTTGCGGATGACGGCTCGACGCCGGGTTTGGCCTCCGCAAATGTCTCCCGCATCAACCAGCTTATCAGCAATGCCGCCAGCCAACTGGTGCGCAGCCCCATCGCCTAACAGATGAATAACGCCACCACCAACATGAAAGCGAGCTTGTTCTCCCACTTGGAAGAGTTCGCCGTGCTTCGTCCTTACTTCTCTTTTTCCGCTGTAAGACTCGCGCTTGGAAAATCCCCCCTCGCCGCCAAGCCCGCGCTTCTCCGCGAATACCTCAGTGAGGCGATGGCTAAAGAGGTCGCCCACGATGCCGGGCGGGGCTGGTATAGTTCGTTGAAAACACCCGCCGCGCTCGATGCCGAGGCGACGGCTCCGCTACGAGTCGCGCTGGCGAAGCGTTTTCCCTTCCTTCCGCACTACGTCTGGTCCACCCGGCAGGTGAACCCGTGGATGCACCACCTATTGGGTAAGTTCGTCCAATTTGTGCAGGTCGAAAGCGGCTGTGAGGACGATGTGGCCGCCTTTCTTCGCAACGAGGGTTGGATCGTAATCGTCAACCCTACCGCCAAGAGTGCCAAGGATTTCTCACCTGGCGAGCGCTGCGTGGTGATCCGAGGCATCCGCCGACCCTTTGATCCCGCCACCGAACCCCGTGTGGAAACCGTGCTGGTGGACCTGATGCTGGAAAACTCCCGCCTGCGCCTCATGGACGAAGGAGAGCGACAGGAAATGTCCCGCAAGCTCCTGACGACCCACCGGGTGGAAATTGCCAGCTTGCTCGCCCGGCTGGGCAAGCATCGCCTCGATTTGGCGGGTTTGATCGGCACTGAAACAAAACCCATTATTGGAGAAATATGAAGAAGTTCTCCGATGATAGGCCAACACAAAAGCCCTCGTCATGATTTCAACCCGTTGTTTTGAAGCGGCATGGATTCGGGAGCAGGCGGAGTCTCTACAGGCACGCGACCTGCGCACGCTGGAGAAAAACATCCTCGCCCTCGAGTTGGTCAGTCGCCTGCGGCGTGAGGGACTGGAGTTCATATTCAAGGGCGGCACCTCGCTTGCCCTGTTTTTTGACTCGGTCCGCCGCCTGTCCATCGACGAGGACATCCTGAGTCCGGAACCCATCGAGCGCCTGAAAGCATTGCTGGATCAGGCGACCACGGAACGCCCGCCCTTCACCGGCTACGAGCACCAAGAGCGCCGCGACCGCGAGGCGCCACCCACCGTGCATTTCCGGATTCCCTATCGTTCAGCTCTCGATCCGGGAGGCGTCCACTCGATCCAGCTCGACGTCATCACGGCGGAAAGCCCCTATGCCGCCACGGAGGAGAAGGTGCTTAGTGCCTCGTTTTTCGAAATCGATGATGAGATCAAGGTCACCGTCCCCACCGCAGACTGCCTACTTGCGGACAAGCTGGCCTGTTTCGCTCCATCAACCATCGGCTACCCCTACCAACCGATCATCGCAAGAACCGGAGCACCCGCCGATCCCCGCCCGATGAAAGTGGTGAAGCATCTCTTCGATGTCGCAGAGTTGGCCGCCATCGCAGGCAACCTCACCGATGCCGTGCAAACCTACCGCGCGGTTCATGCCGAGCAATTGCAATGGCGCGGAGGCGAATGGACCGTCAATCAAACGCTCGACGACACCCAGGATGCCGCATTCTGGGTATGCCGCCGGGATCTGCGGCCAAAGGAAACCCATGGGAAGATCGACTTCTT
>SLAV01000282.1 GCA_007126655.1 Haloferula sp.
CAAATCCGCATGCAGACGGTCGTGCTCGACCCGGAAGAGCTGGAGGCAAAAACCAAGACCGTCGTTTCCCAGAGCAATCTGGCCAGCAAATTGGGGGAAATACCGGTCGATGCGACTTCATCCACCTTCTTGGCAACCGCTCCCGAACCGGCGGCATTCACCAATCCCGCCGAGCAGAAAATCGCGCAGGCGACGTACCGGCACATCCGCAAGCTTGAGACCCGGACGGATTGGGTGCCAACGTCGAGTTTCCTGAATGACCCGGAGGTGCAGGAATCCATGGTCCGGGAAGTCACCGCGTCGCTTGAGCCCGCACAGCTCGAAATGGAAGGCATAGCCGACAAGCCCGACATCGCGGCAATCGTAAGAAAAACCACCGAACTGGTGGTTAGCCAAACCATCGACATTCCGAGAATCCTCGTCGTGCCCGAGGGCGAGGTGAAATCCGGCTTTCGCCCGTTCCAGCTCAACCTCCGTGCGCTCAGCCGCTACGAGGCTATTTCGGAGGATCTTTGGCGGCAGGTTCTGCGAACCGGAGAAGTCGAATTGATCGGCCTGGGCAAAGGTGGCGGCAAAGAACAACGCCTTGAGGACTACATCGTCGCGGGCTTGGTGGATTACGACGACATCGACTACGACAGGCATTCCGACCTGCTCTACGAACTCGCAGGCCAAATGGTGTCCCATTTCAAAAGTTTCCTGGACGAGGAGGAAGTCGGGAAGGTTTTATGGCGCCACCAAAAGGATATCGCCGCCCACATCCACGCGCAGATGCAGGATCACTATTGGGAAGACGATAACGTCGGATATCAAGTCGTCGTGAAAAGCGGATTCACCGAACTCAAAGGAAGCGCCTACACGGCGGCTGCGGAGGATGCCCTGGACTTCCGGGTATCGCCCAAAAACAAGAGCAACATGGCGAAATATCTCTTTGATGGCTTCCAGCGATGCTTGTATCCTGTTCAGAAATTCGACTCCGAGGCCGAACGGATACTGGCGGTGATCCTGGAGCGCGAGGCGGAGAAGTGGTTGAAGCCCGCGAAAGGACAGTTCCGCATTTTCTACAAACTTGGCGCGGATCACCCCGAATACCAACCCGATTTTGTCGCCGAAACCGCCGATGCCATCTACATGCTGGAACCCAAAAAGCGTTCAGCACTGCAAGATCCGGACGTACTTGCAAAAAAGGAAGCCGCCGAAGAGTGGTGCGGCCATGCAAGCGACCACACACGCAAGCACGGCGGGAAGCCGTGGATTTACCGACTCATCCCGCATGACAGCATCTCGGAGAACATGTCTTTGGAGCAGCTTGGGAAGTGATTTTTTGGCAAGGCGGATGCAATCCGCCGCCACGTGAATTGCCGTCTCACGACGGCTTGCGGAAGCGGTAGTGCGAGACGATCCACTCGCTGCCGTCGCGGTAGCCCCAGAGTTCGGCGCAGGCCATGAAGAAACAGCGCCACCACACCCACCAGCGGGTCTCGTTCTCCGCGCCGTAGGTCTCGCGCATCAGCGGGCGGAGTTCGTCTTTGGCGGCGTCCATGCGGGCGAGCCAGGCCTCGGAGGTTTTCTGGTAGTGCGTGCCGGAGACGCGCCAGTGGTTCTCGATGCGCAGGTCGTCCTGGAAGTAGAGCAGCGTGTCGTCCGACGGCATCTGGCCGCCGGTGAAGAAATATTTCGCCATCCAGTCGTCGTCGCTCTCGACCTCGTAGTGATAGGCCACCTCGCGGTGGGTGAAGATGTGGACGAAGAGCGCGCCGCCGGGCTTGAGCCACGAGGCGACCCGCCGCATCAGCTCCTGGTAGTTCTTCATGTGCTCGAACATCTCGACGGACACGACCCGGTCGAAGACCCCCACGCCCTCGCCCTGGTAATCCACCATGTTCGCGGTGCGGACCTCGATGTTGGCGAGCTTCCGCTCCGCGGCGCGGGCCTCGATGTGTTCGCGCTGGGTGCGCGAGTTCGAGACGGCGGTGATTTTCGCGTTCGGGAAATTCTCCGCCATCCACAGCGTGAGCGACCCCCAGCCGCAGCCGAGTTCGAGGATGCGCTGGCCGTCCTCGAGCGCCGCGCGCTCGCAGGTGAGCGCGAGCATCCGGGCCTCGGCGGTGTCGATGTCCGCCACCGCCTCGTCCCAGTATCCCGAGCTGTATTTCATGTGGCGGCCGAGCACACGTTCGAAAAAGCGGGTCGGCAGCTCGTAGTGCTGCTCGTTCGCCTCGTCGGTGGCCACCGCCACCGGCATGTGTTTCAGTCCGTGGATGTGGCCGAGCAGGCGCTCCTTGCGTTCCTCGATGTCGAGGGCGCGGTAGGGCGCGAGCACGCCGGCCAGCCGGCGGCGGATGCCGAGGCGGATGAGCGCGTCGGGTAGGACGTCTTTGGCGAGCAGTTCGTCGGTGTTGATCATGGAGGCAAATGAAGGGTTATGAGTTTTGAGTTCAGAGTTCAGCATTCTGAACTCGAAACTCTTACCTCTTAATTTATTTTCGGCGGCAATGGGATGAAGGCGCTGGTGGTGGCCTGGTAATCGCGGTAGGCGTCGCCCTTGCGCGCGACGGCGGCGGCCTCGGTGGGCGGGATGCCGGTGACGCGCAGCAGCAGCCAGGTGATCGCCAGCGGGGCGTGGATCGTCGCCCAGCCCCACGGCGAACCGCAGGCCGTCAGGTAAAACCCCCACCACACCACCGACTCGAAAAAGTAGTTCGGATGCCGCGAGTAGCGCCACAGCCCGGCGCGGCAGACGGCTTCCGGGTCGGAATTCGTGCGCTTGAACGCGGCCATCTGCCGGTCGGCAACCGTCTCGCCGGCGAGACCGGTGACGACGACGAGGATGCCGAGCGACTCGATCACACCCCATCCGCCGTCGTTCCGCGCGATGGCCAGGAACGGCAGCGCGAGCAACAGCACCGAGACGGCCTGCATCTGGAAAAACCCGAGAAACGCCCGCTTTTCGCGGCCTTTCCAGATCTCCCGCAGTTTCGCGTAGCGGGCGTCCTCGCGCGGGCGCATGCGGTGGATCCGGCGGTGCAGGTAGCCGCCGAGGCGGAGGCTCCAGAATGCCACCAGCGCCGCGGCCGCCAGCCGGACGGTCGTGTCGCCCGGCCCGGTGGCGAGCCAGAAACACGCCGTCGCCCCGATTCCGAACGCCCACACCGCATCGACCACCGAGTAATTGTCGATCCGCACCGCCCACGCCCAGGCCATCGCGAATGCCACCGGCACGCAGACGGCTGCGGCAAGCATGGCGACGGAAGTTGCGAGGGAAAAATCCACAATGGCAGGCGGCGGAAACGCCGACCGCCCTCCACTACACCCGCCTTCCGCCGGCGCAAGCGGGATTTCCCGCCAGGGCATATACCTTGGGAAAATGATCCCGGGGAAATGTGTGCGGGGAAACTCGGGATTACACGGATTTCACACCCACCCGTTTTTTCCTTCCCCTCCCCCGGCGGATTGACCAACCTGCAACAGTCTCAATCCGGGACCACATCCACCCGCCAACCCCCATCCAATCGCGAATCCCTCCAAAAACGGACATTCCCGACCAAGGGCGGCAGCGTGCCCGGAATTTAGAAAGTCAGAAGTCAGAGGTCAGAGGTCAGAGGTCGGAGGTCGGAGGTCAGAGGTCGGAGGTCGGAGGTCGGAAGTCGGAGGTCGGAAGTCGGAGGTCGGAAGTCGGAAGTCGGAAGTCGGAGGGGAGCGCGGGCGTCCCCGCCCGCATCAGCGAATGAGAAGACAGAGACCGGACCAAGGGACAGGGGACAGAGTGGCAAGTGACAATGCACAATGCACAAAGCACAAAGCACAAAACACAAAACACAAGGCACCATGAAACCATCCACCCTCATTCTCACCCTCGCCCTGTGTGTGGTCCAGTCCCGCGCGGATCTCGTCATCGAGGCACGCGCGACGGACGTTCCGTATCAAGTCAAAATCCTGATCATCAACAACGGGGATGAATCCGTCACGTTTGATTACCCTTCACCTGATCGCTATCCAGAGTTCCACTCCTGGTCGCCGTTTCACTGGAGGATTCAAAGCGATGAGCCGCTTCCCATGAAAGCAGGACCGGTTGCGCCGCCACAGGGCGAATGGTTCACCGCCAGCGCCATCAGCTCGCGAGCCTACCTTCCCGACGAATGGGATGCCCTGTTTGAGAGCAGGATCCTGGCCCCGTCCGGGAGAATCTCCTACACGGGAGACATCCGCAGGATCATGCCCTTTTTCGATTGGGACAAGGCGGCTGGCGAGGTGGCCGTTGAATTCATGTATCCGGGCAAAAGCCTCGAAGAGAGTGAACGTCTTTTTTCAAAGCCCCTGGAAATCAAACTGTAGAATCGGCTCCGGGGCGTAGTCGGCTCCCCCGTTTCATCCCGCCCCCTCCTCCGGTATCGGCTCATGAGAATGCAGAAACCGCCCGTATCCCTCCAGCCCCGCCCCGGGATCCGATTCCGCCGGCAAGCGCCTGGCGAAGGCCGGAAAGCGTGAAATCTCCACGCTCCACCAGCCCGGGAGCTTTCCCCCTCTCGGCTGCGCGGGGCGCGGGACAAAAAAGCCAGACCAGACATCGCCATGAGGATCATGGCTCCCAAGAAGAGGTTCTATCGGTTGCAAATATAGTTTTTCGGGTCGGCCGGGATTTTCCGGGATTTTCTTTTTCAACGGATTCCATGGGGCGGAAGTGGTTCCCAGAAAAAACCACGCTTCCGAATCGGACGAGGAATTCACCGTCCATTTCGATGATTTGGTGATCCTGACTGAGCTACGGTGGGAAGTACGGTACAGTTCACCCCAGATCGACGAAATTGTCCTGTTGGAGGTTGACCAGCCACCGCCAGGTCACAACACGCGCCCCTGGTTCACTCCAAACGCATGGGCTCTGGAGGCAGGGCCTTTTCCCGTTGGCAGTGACATCAGGATCGAGTTGTCGGATGATCTTCAGGAATGGGAGGAAATCGCAACGTATTGGCAAAATCACTGAAGGTGGTGTGAGGTTGAAGAATTTCTGGAAGGCGGCATGGGTGGGTGCCACGCCATGCTCGTTGCGCATCATGTATTCGCGGATGAAGGCGGGAAACTGCCTTGCCGGCGGGTGGGGGGGTCCTTGGACGCTTTGGTGGTTTTCTTTCCGGCGTTTTTCATGCGGCGCTGTCGGATTTGAACTTTCTGGCCTCCCGGCGCAAAACGGCGACAAATTTGCTGGCCCGGACGCATCCGGTGTATTGCTCGATGTCGCCGGGAGATGAGGTGAGCTGCCGTTCGGCTTGCTCAACGGAACGGCGGACAACCTCGGCTTACTAGACCTCCCAGCTTGCGGCCAATCGTTTGAGCCGCAGGGCGGTTGCTTCATCCAAGGCGAAGGTCGTTCTATGGATCATCAAATGCATACCATTATTGCATACCATTGAATTTGAGGGAAGTGTCGTATCTCGCGCTGGTCTCTCACTGGCGCAGCATGTCGATCCATTGGCGGATCTCGGGATCCTCGAGCGCCTGCTTGATCCCGGGGTGCCGCAGCAACGTCCCGTAGCTGCCGTCCCGCGCGAGGTCCTGCAACGCCGGGTCCTCGACTATGATCGCGCGCGGAATCGGGCGGCCGGTCGCCGGGTCGATCACCGGCTCGAGGTGGGAGCCGTCGCGCGAAGTGGATTCCTGAGCGGCGATCAGCTTGGCGAGGTTGAGGCGGTCCGGTTCGGTGAGCGGGTCGAGCCGGGCCAGCCAGCTCGCGGGCAGGGTGCGTGCGACGGATTCCTTGAGGCGGCCGAGGTAGGTTGGCTCCCCTGGGATTTCATCGTCAACCGGCATTTTCGCCGCCACCGTACGGATTTCCTCCAGCGAGCCGAGGTGGTGCACGATCACCGCGCCGATCACGAACAACAACCCGCTCGGGATCAACAGCAGCGGCAGGCGGAACATCATGCGGCGGAAGCTGAAGCGGTCCTCGCGGAATTCGTCGGAACGATTCGTGAACGGCCGGGTCAGCGTGACCAACACGAGACGAAGCACCAGGAACGAAAGGATGAACACCGCCGCCGGCAGGCCGTAAAGCACCACCGGGGAAAGCGTGTCGAACCATTCGAGCGAGAGTTCGGGCGCGATCTGCCAGCCGTGGAAGCCGAGCCACGCGCTGGCCGCGATCACCAGCGTGCCGACCATCATCCGCAGCATGCCGCGCACGATCACATAAAACGCACAGACCACGAAGATGATGATCGCCGCCGTGCCGAGGCTGATTTCCGGTAGGGCCTGGATCAAAACGAATCGGGAAAGGATGGGGGTTCAGAGGTTCCGCTGCTGGCGCAGGAGGTGGTCGGTGACAACGAGCGTGGCCATGGCCTCGACGATGGGTACGGCGCGCGGCAGCACACAGGCGTCGTGGCGGCCCTTGCCCTGGAGTTCGGTGTTCTCGCCGCCGGAGGTCACCGTTTCCTGGGATTTCATGATTGTTGCGGTCGGCTTGAAGGCGACGCGGAAGCTGATCGGCTCGCCATTCGAGATGCCGCCCTGCACGCCGCCGGACCGGTTGGTGGCGGTGCGCACGCGTCCATCGACCATGCGGAAGGCGTCGTTGTGCTCATGGCCGGTGAGCAGCGTGCCGCCGAATCCACTGCCGATCTCGAAACCCTTCGTCGCGGGGATCGACATCATCGCGCGCGCCAGCCCGGCCTCGAGTTTGTCGAAGATCGGCTCGCCCAGGCCAGGCGGGCAGTTGCGGATCACGCATTCGATCACGCCGCCCACCGAATTCCCCTCGCCGCGGATCTTCTTGATGTGTTCGATTATCGGCCCGACCGCATCCGGATCGCCGGTGCGCACGATGTTCGATTCGATGTCCGCGGAGGTCACGGTTGCGGGATCGACTTCGGCCTTCAGGTGCTGGATGGACGCGACCCAGGCGAGGATTTCGACGCCGGGGTGGCGGGCGTCGAGCACCTTGCGGGCCACCGCCGCGGCGGCGACGCGCCCGATCGTCTCGCGGGCGGACGAACGCCCGCCGCCCGATGCGGCGCGGATGCCGTATTTCGCGTCGTAGGTGAAATCGGCGTGGCTGGGCCGGTATTTCACGGCCATCTCGTCGTATGCGCCGGGGCGGTGGTCTTTGTTGCGGACGAGGATGGCGATCGGCGAGCCGAGCGTCCTGCCGTCGTGGATGCCGGAGAGCACCTCGGCGGCATCCGCCTCTTTGCGCGGCGTCACGATTTCCGACTGCCCCGGTCGGCGGCGGTCGAGTTGGGTCTGGATGTCCTCCACGCTCACCGGTACCCGTGCCGGGCAGCCGTCGATCACCACACCCACCCCGCCGCCGTGCGATTCGCCGAACGTGTGGATCCTGAAGATTTCCCCGAATGTGGATGACATGCCCGGAGGTAATCCGGGATTTCCACAGGGAAAAGCCGAAAAAACCGCTGCTACGCGGCCATCCGGCAGCAGCAACAATGATTGGCCTGGAAATTCACAGCTGTGCCCGGTTGGGGCATCTTTGGGAGCCGGTTTCTGCTTTTTCGCCGCGATGGCTTGATGGAGCCTCGCGCGGGCACGTGACCGCACACCATGGAAAACTCCGCCACCGTCACCCGCAGCCATTTCGGCACTTTGCCGGACGGGCGTGATGCCTTCGTTTACACCCTCGTCAACGCGCATGGGCTGCGCGCGCGGGTGTGCGATTTTGGCGCGCTGCTCCTATCCATGGAGACTCCGGACCGCTATGGCGTGCCGGCCGATCTGACCCTTGGATTCGACAACCTGGAAGGCTGGTTCGACAATCCCGCCTATTACGGCGCAACGGTGGGGCGCTGCGGCAACCGGATCGCTGCCGGCAGGTTCACGCTCGACGGGCGCGGATACGAACTGGCCACCAACAACGATCCCGGCGGCATCCCGTGCCACCTGCATGGCGGCATCATGGGATTCAGTCACTTACCGTGGGAAGCCGTGATCATCCCCGGCGGCGTCGAACTCACCCGCCGGTCTCCCGATGGCGAGGAGGGGTATCCGGGAAATCTCGACGTCCGCGTGACTTACCAGCTGACCGATGATGACGAATTCGTCTGGCAGGCCGAGGCCTTGACCGACGCGCCCACGGTCGTCAACATCGTCCACCATTCCTATTGGAACCTCGGCGGCGACCCGTCGCGGCTGATCCACGACCACGAACTCCGGATCGACGCGGACCACTTCCTGCCCGTGACGCCCGGGATGATTCCGACCGGCGAAATCGCGCCCGTTGCGGGCACGCCGATGGATTTCACCCGGCCCGCGGCCATCGGCGCGCGGATCGATGCGGATTTCGAACCGCTCCGGCTCGCCAACGGCTACGACCACGCATGGGTGCTGCGGCCGGGCGATGGCGTGCGCCCCGCCGCCCGCGTGCGCGATCCGGCGAGCGGCCGGGTGATGGAGATCCTCACCGACCAACCGGCGGTCCAGTTTTACACCGCGAACTTCCTCGACGGCCCGCCCGGGAAACACGGCGCATCTTATCTGCCCCGGTCGGCTTTTTGCCTGGAAACCGAAGCGTTTCCCGACGCGCCGAACCAGCCCGGCTTCCCGTCCGTCGTGCTCCGCCCCGGCGAAACCTACCGTCACACGCTGGTGCACCGGTTTTCGGTGGATTAGGCCGCCCCCTCGAGAACGCCGGATTTCCGCAGCCGCTCGATCGCCGCCTCTTGGAGCGGGTCCTCCGGTCCGACGGCAAAGCGCAGGAAGCGCAGGAACGCGCGTGTCACCGGCACGATGAGCCCCTTGGGCAGCGTGCGGTAGCCGATCATCTTCCGGTAGGATTCCGGCAGCGTGACAAGCGCCGCCTGGAACAACAACCGGTAAACCAGCCGCGCAAGCGGCGGCAGCGGCGGCTTGCGCAGCCATTCCATCACCTCGCGGGTGTCGTCGCTGACCGTCAGTTGCGGCTTGTAGCGCTCCAGTTCGCGCAGCAGCTCCATCTCACTGCCCGGTGCCTCTTCCAATCCGAGCGGCTCCACCGACTTCGCCCACAACCGGATATACGCGTCCGCTCCGCCGGGGATCGGCACCGGCGAATACGTCTGGTGGCAGCGCAAAAACGAATCCATGAACGCGATGTGGACCCACAGCAGGAGTTCGGGGTCCGAGGCGTCATATTCGCGTTCGTTTCCCCGGGCGTCCGTGTAGGTGCCGCGCACCTTGCCGTGCATGCCGCGCACGCGGGCGGCCTCGGCCAGGATCGATTCGCGCGACGCGTAGGTCGTCACCGTGAGCCACTGGATCGTGCCCGCGAGCCGGCCGAGCGGGTCGGTCTTGTAGCGCGAATGCCGCCGCACGCCGGCCAGGCTGCCCGGGTGCATCGCCTGCATCAGCAGCGCCCGCACGCCGCCGACCATCGTCGCCATGTTGCCGTGGACGATCCACGGGGCCTCGAGCGGCAGGAAAAATCCCGGCCCCTCGCCCCCGGCCACCGCGCCGAACCAAGGCGGGTCGCCGCTCGGGTCGCCGCACAGCAGCGCGCGGAAGCGTCTCGCAAAATAACTCTGGAGGCGGGCGACCGGCATGCCCCGGAACCAACCGCGGAAGCCGCCGCCCGCAACCGAAATTATCTTGATCGCCGCCCCATCCCTGCGATGGGTTGGCGGCAGCCGCCAACCTCACAAAGCCATGTTTTCCAGCCTTTCCGACCAGCTCGACAAAACCTTCCGCGACCTCCGCGGCGTCGGGAAAATCTCCGAGTCGAACATCACCGAAGCCCTGCGCGACATCCGCATTGCCCTGCTCGAGGCCGACGTCGAGTTCGGCGTCGCCAAGGAGTTCATCGCCAAAGTGAAGGACAAATCGCTCGGCGCGGACGTCCTCAAGTCGATCAAGCCCGGCGAGCAGATCGTCAAGATCTTCCAGGACGAGCTGACCGATCTGCTCGGCGGCGACCAGCAACCGCTCGACCTCAACCCGCCCGCCCGCATCCTCATCTGCGGCCTCAACGGCGCGGGCAAAACCACCACCTCCGCCAAGCTCGCGCTGCGCCTCAAGAAGGAAGGCCGCCGCCCGCTGCTCGTCGCCTGCGACCTCTACCGCCCCGCCGCCATCGACCAGCTCGCCAAGCTTGCCGAACAGGTCGATGTGCCGTGTTTCACCCCCGAACCGGGCGAAAAAGACGTCGTCAAGGCCGCCAAGGCCGCGCTCGCCTGGGCGGAGCAGCAGGGCGGCACCGTCACCATCTTCGACACCGCTGGCCGCCAGGAGATCGATGAAAAACTCGTCGCCGAACTCAAGCGCCTGCACAAGTTCCTCGATCCCCGCGAGACCCTGCTCGTCGCCGACGCCGCCACCGGCCAGCAGGCCGTCTCCGTGGCCACCCATTTCGACGAGGCCGTGGGCATCACCGGCATCGTCCTCACCAAGCTTGATGGCGACGCCCGCGGCGGCGCGGCCCTCTCGATGCGCGCCGTCACCGGCAAGCCGATCAAATACATCGGCGAGGGCGAGAAGCCCGAGCAGTTCACCGAGTTCCACCCGAACCGCATGGCCGACCGCATCCTCGGCATGGGCGACATCGTCGGCATGGTCGAGCAGGTCGCCGACAAGGTGAACGAGCAGGACGCCATGCGCTCGATGAAGCGCATGCAGGAGGGCAGGTTCGACTTCAACGACTTCCTCGAACAGATGCGCATGATCCGCAGCATGGGGCCGCTCGACGGCCTGCTCGGCATGATGCCGGGCTTCTCAAAGATGAAGAAGAAGCTCCCCACCGCCGCCTTCGACGACAAGCGCGTCAAGCGCACCGAGGCCATCGTCCTCTCGATGACGCCCCACGAGCGCGGCCGCCCCGAGATCATGAAGGGATCACGCCGCCAGCGCATCGCCGCCGGCTCCGGCACCTCGCTCATGGAGGTGAACCAGCTCATCAAGCAGTTCGGCCAGATGCGCAAGATGATGAAGTCGCCCGGCAAGATGAAAAACATGATGAAGCAAATGGGCGGCATGGGCGGCGGCGGAATGCCCGGCATGGGCGACATGGAAGGAATGATGAAAAAACTTGGGGGCGGCAAACCCGGCGGGAAGTTTCCGTTCTGAGCATGCCCGCCCTCGACGCACTGGTCCACGCCCTCGGCCCGCGGGGTTTCGATCTCGCGCCCCGCCCCGGCCTGTTCCTTTTCGCGCGCCCGCACCTGGGGCTGGGCGGCTGGCGCGATCTCGCCGGTTGGCAGCCGTGGCGTCATCATGCCGCGGCATGGGAGCGGGACGGCCGCGCGCTGGCCGCCGCCCCGGCGGGCCGCCACCCGCTGGTGCTCGCGCTGCCCGGCAAATCGCGCGATGAGACGCTCGCCGCGTTCGCCGCCGCGCACGACGCGCTGGCGCCCGGCGGCATCCTG
>SLAV01000071.1 GCA_007126655.1 Haloferula sp.
CATCAAGTGAAAAACTGCGCGCCTCACGCCGCATGGCCGACCGCCTCTTCGCCTGGGCGATTGAGAGCGACCACAGCGACCTGCCGCCTCTCGACGGACGCCAAGCCAGGCTTGAGGCCCTCGCAGCCGATTATACTGAATTCCTCGCCGCCACCGAAGACACCGGCGGCCTCGAATCCGAACGTGCGCGAGCCCGCCTCCACCTCGCCGAAATCGCCCTTTCGCTCGGTGATGCGGAGCAGGCTCAAACCGGTCTCAACCGAATCGTAGGGGATTACTCCGGCTATTTCGAAGGCGACGATGCATTCCCCTTCCGCATGGCCCGCAATACCCTGCTGCTGGGAATCCTCCAGGAAGATGAAAACCCCGATCAAGCCGCCGCATCATACCGCCGCGCCCGCGAAATGATCGACTCCCTGCCGCACGACAGCACCGGCACCGAACGCGTCCGACACCTCTCCGCCATCCTCACCATCCACAAGGCCGCCGGCTTCGCGGATGACGGCGACGATCAGACGGCTCGTGAAGCCCTCACCACCGCCGCCGCCACGCTCAACGAACTGGCCGACGCACGCCCGGAAGCCGCTGTTCTCCACCGCCAACTCGCCGAAACCCGCGTCGCCGACGGCGCGCTTCTCGAAAGCGCGGGCATGCCGGAAAAAGCCGTGGAAACATACGCCCTGGCCGCCGCCACACTGCGCCGCCTGCTCGGGGACGACCCGGACGACCCCGCCCTCATGCTCGAACTCGCCGGATGCCTCGCCGCCATGGCCGAGGCCGCCGTGCGGTCCGGCGACATCGACGGCGCAACCGCACAAAGCGACGAAGCCGCCGCCCTGCTTGATGCCGTCATCAGCGCCGACCCCGACAACCGGACCGCCATCTCGCGGAAAGCCTCCCAGCTCGGCCTGCGGGCCGGCATCCTGCGCGACCAGGGCGAAGCCGGCAACGCAATCGAAAAATACCGCGAGGGCATCGAACTGCTCGAAACCGTGCGCGAAGCCGATCCCACCGACGGAATGGCCGCCTACCGCCTCGCGCTGCTCACCTGGAAGATGGCGCGCATGCACGGCATCGGGGGCGACCGCGACGCCGAGATCGCCATGCTGCGCGAGGCAGCGGACCTGATCGAGGCATCCGGCGGCGAAGAAGCCAGGCGCGGGCCGGGCCGCAACCGGTTGCGCGTTTCCTCCGCCTACCTGTTCGGCGACCTCGGCCACGCCCTCGAACTCGCAGGCGACAAAGAGGCGGCCGCCACGGCATTTTCCCGGTCGCGCGATGAATGGACCACCCTCGTCTCGGCCCATCCCGAACGCGACGAATTCGCCGATGGTCTCACTTGGTGCGAGCGCCGTCTTGAGGAACTCAGCGGGGAATAAATTTCCCCACACAAGGCGAACCCTCCGCTCAGAACACCCCGATCAACCGCAGCGTCACCCAGCACGTCCACAGGAACGTCACCACCAAGGCGGCGAGGAAGATGAGGATGGCGGTCTCGATCGATTTGCGGGTCATGGCGGAGCATCCATATCGCCCCCGCCCCCGCCCTGCAACGCGAAATCCTTGAAAAAGGATTGCACACCCGCCGCCCGGTCGCTAATCATCCCGCCCCGCCCGAAGGCGTCGCAGGACAGGTGTCAGAGTGGTCGAATGAGCACGCTTGGAAAGCGTGTGTGCTGGAAACAGTACCGTGGGTTCGAATCCCACCCTGTCCGCCATCAATGAGTCGGATTCCGGAGCATGATGCACCAATCGCGCAACGACCTCTGCCTGCTGCTGGGGAGCACCTTCCTTCTCATTGTCGGAGCCGGTCGGTTTTCATTCGACGAGCGGATCGCCGGAAAAAACACCCGGGCCGAATGAACCATCAGCACATCCAAATCCCCGTATGCCTCTTCCCTTCGCGTCATTGTGCGAAACAACCCGCATGCCGAAAAAACCACGACATCAATCCACCGGTTCCATCCGGTAGAGACCACCGTCGCTGTGGTCGGTCAGCACGTAGATGAATCCGTCCGGCCCCTCGCGCACGTCGCGAATGCGGCCGATGGTCTCTGGGAGCAGGGACTCCTCGTGGGTCACGCCTTCCGACCCGGTTTCCACGCGCTGGATCTGCTCCGCGAGCAGGAATCCGGCGAAGATGCTGCCGCGCCACTCCGGGAACGCATCCCCGTAGTAAATCGCCAGACCGGAGGGTGCCATGGAGTCCTCCCACACATGATCCGGTCGGGTCACTCCGGGTGCCTCGCGACCGATGCCGATCGGGGCGTCCGTCGAATACTCCCGCCCGAAGGAAACCTGCGGCCATCCGTAATTATTGCCGCGCTGCACTCGATAGAGCAGGTCACCACCGCTCGGCCCGTGTCCACTCGTCCAGATCTCTCCAGTTGCCGGATGAATGGCCAGTCCCTGGTTGTTGCGGTGGCCGTATGAAAAAATCTCCGGGCGCAGGTTGCCCGGCGGCATCCCCACGAACGGATTGTCCTCCGGCGCGCCGCCGTCTTCGTTCAAGCGGATCATCGAGCCGGCCGGATGGGTCAGATCCTGCGAGGTGTAGCGCAGCCCGTTGTCACCAATGGAAAAAATCACCGTGCCGTCTCCCGGAAAAACAATGCGCGAGCCGTAGTGACGCCCGGGGGCGCTCAGCGGTTGCTGGACATAAAGAACCTGCAAGTCCTCCAATGCCGTCCCCCCGTCGTTGAGGCGTGCCCGGGCCAGCGCGGTTCCGGTGCCTTCGTCATCATCGCTGACCACCGAGTCGTCGTCGCCCGGGCTGGAGTAGGTGAAATAAATCCAGCCGTTCTCGCCATTTTCAGGATGTGCCACGATGTCGAGCAAGCCGCCCTGCCCGCCGCCGACCGGCGGAATGCGCTGGTCTTCGTCGGCGGAGATCCGGGGCAGGCCGTCGAGTTCGGTGATCGTGTCGCCATCCACCACGTGCATGCGTCCGCCGCGCTCGCCGACGATCTTGCGCCCGTCATCCAGCCAGGTCACG
>SLAV01000371.1 GCA_007126655.1 Haloferula sp.
CCAAACCGGCTGGACGGACGGGCTGGCAGAACGGCTGGGGCATTGGCGCCAGGCCCTGCATGCGTCCGCGCTGATCGTCGAGGGGCGGCGCTTTGACTCGGTCCTGCCTGAGGACCTGGCGAACTGGTGGGAGGGTGTGACGGTGGCGGATTACGGTCCGTCTTCCTGATTCCCGGCGCACATGGTTTGCACGAAATCGGCGATGCTTTTCCGGGTGTTTCCGTCCTGCCATGCGACCACGAACTCAAACGGCGGTGGTGGGGGTTCCAAGGGGCGTGTGGTCAGTCTTGATCCACAGAACAGGCTGAATCCCTGCTGCACGAGAGCGATACCCCTGCCGGCTTCCACCGAGGCTGTCAGGCTGGTCGCGCTGTCGTGTTCCTCCCCAATGCGGGGGGGCTGCGGAAAGTCCCGGAAGAGCAGGGACAGCCACTCGTGGTATTCGGGGTAATCCGAATTGCTGTAGGCAATCAGGCGTTCCTTCGCCACCTCGGCCAATCCGATTTGCGGGGCTTTGGTGAGGTGGTGTTCCGGGTGCATGGCAACGCAGATTGCGAGCTTCCTCAGGGTTTTGAACTTGATCTGGTTTGCGGGCAGGCCGACGGGGCGGATCATCAGCGCCACATCGAGGGCGGCCGAGCGCAGGCCGTCGAGCATTTCGGCGGTGGACATGTCGTGGAGGTGGACTTCCGAGGTCCGGCTGTCGGCCCCGAACCGGCGAATCGCGGCTGGGAGAATGTCCAGGGCGAGAGACGGCGCGTAGCCGATCCGGATTCCGGGG
Organism: Haloferula sp.; assembly: GCA_007126655.1. Classification (GTDB taxonomy): domain Bacteria; phylum Verrucomicrobiota; class Verrucomicrobiia; order Verrucomicrobiales; family Akkermansiaceae; genus Luteolibacter. The sequence goes on from SLAV01000371.1 coordinate 782, forward strand.
CGGCCGCCGGATGCGAGCAGTGTGGCCACTTGCAGGGCCTTGTCGGCCTGATCGAGTACTGCCCTGGCCTCTGCGAGGAAGACCCTGCCCTTTTCAGTCAGGGTGAATGAGCGTGCCTTCCGTTCGAACAGTTCGAAGCCCAGGGTTTCCTCCAGATCGCGGATCCTGCGGCTGAGTGGAGGTTGGGACATGTGGAGCCTGGCGGCGGCCCGGGTGACATTCTCCTCCTCAGCCACCGTAACAAAATACTTCAGATGCCTCAGATCCATGGGTCTGATGGTATACCGGAAAGGTATGGGTGGACAAGCGAAAAAGTATTTCAGCAATCGCTGCGGGTAGTTACCATGGAAGGGTGACAAGCAATGCTGTCGCGACCTGAACCAAACCCGAAACCCATAACAAGGAGAACTAAAATGAGTGAATTCAAATACAACCGTCTTGATAAGAACGAAGCCGCCGTGCTGCTGGTCGACCACCAGACCGGGCTTACCAATCTCGTTCACGACTTCTCGCCGGACGATTACAAAAACAACGTGCTGGCGCTTGCATCCGCCGCGAGATACTTCGGGCTGCCGACGATCCTCACCACCAGTTTCGAGCAGGGGCCGAATGGTCCGCTCGTTCCCGAGCTTAAGGAGATGTTTCCCGACGCCCCGTATATCGCGCGCCCGGGCAACATCAATGCGTGGGACAACGAGGATTTCGTGAACGCCGTGAAGGCCACCGGCAGGAAGCAGTTGATCATTGCCGGAATCGTCACCGAGGTGTGCGTCGCGTTTCCGGCGCTGTCGGCCCGTGAGGAGGGGTATGAGGTGTTCATCGTCACGGATGCGTCGGGCACCTTTAATAAGACCACCCGCGACGCCGCCTGGGCGCGGATGAGTGCGGCGGGCTGCCAGTTGATGACCTGGTTCGGAGCCTCTTGTGAGTTGCATCGCGACTGGCGCAATGATATCGAGGGGCTTGGCACGCTATTCTCGAACCACCTGCCGAATTACAGATGCCTGATTTACAGTCATCTTGCCCATACGGAGAAGTGATCTGGTGAGAGCCCGCCCCAAGCACACTCATGGAAAACCCGCAAGCCCCCCAAGTCATTTCCGCCGCCGACCTACGAGGAAGGATGTCGGAAGAAACCGGTGACATCATCCTTGTCGACGTCCGCTCCGAGGCCGACCACCTGGCTGCGCGCATTCCCGGCGCGCGGCACAATTGCGTGTTCGAGATCGCGTTCATGGATCGGATGGCGGCAATCGCCGGGAGTGATGTGAGTGGGGCGGTGTGTGTGTATGGCTGCGGGGTCGAGACGCACGAGGCCCGTATGGCGGCCGAGAAGCTTGCGCGCGCCGGATATCGGGAAGTGCTCGAGCTGCGGGGCGGAATTGAGGAATGGATGGCGGAGGGAGGGGAGATCGAGGGCGATGCTCCTTCTCCCTCCGCCGAATCCGTGCCTGAGGATGGCCGTTGGGAGGTGGATTTGGCGGAGAGCCGAGTTGAGTGGATCGGCCGCAACCTGCTGAACCGTCACCATGGCACGCTGGGGATTCGCGAGGGCCACCTCGATCTTCGCAACGGCCTGCCCGTCGGGGGCGAGTTCGTTTTCGACATGAATTCGATCGCTTGCACGAATCTGGCCGGCGATCCCCTCCATGATGTGTTGGTCGACCACCTTCGGAGTCACGATTTTTTCGATTGCGGGGTGTTTCCCGAGGCGCGATTCCGGATCAAGGAGTCGAGGCCGATCGGTCGGGGAGGCGTCGGCGCGCCGAACATGCAGGTCGAGGGAGAGCTGACCATCAAGGGGACCACCGTGCCGGTTGTTTTCGACGTGGTTGCGGGTGTCACCCCGGACGGTTGTCCGGCTGCCCAGGCGGTGCTGGAGATCGACCGCACGCTTTGGAATGTGATTTATGGCTCCGGCCGGTTTTTCCGCAACCTCGGCATGCATCTCGTCAACGATCTGGTCGAGGTGCAGCTCAGGATTGTGGCGAACTGCGGCGACCGCGGGTGAACGCCGCCCCTCGGGGCAATCGTGTGGAGGCGGAGTGCCTGTTTCATCGGCGAGTGCCCCGTGTTGGCAGCGGTTGATTACGGCTCGGCGGGGTCGAGACGGAGGCGTGCGAACATGGTTCCGCTCTCCGGAGGGAAGCCGATGCGGAGGCGCATTGAGCCGTCCGGCTCCATTTCGGTGGCAAGA
>SLAV01000076.1 GCA_007126655.1 Haloferula sp.
AATGACGAGGAGATCACGGGTGAGGTCTACTTTGTCTCGCCACGGATCAACGCCACCACCCGCGCCACCGAGGTCAAGGAATACGTACTCGATCCGCCGACGTATCTCAAGCCCGGCATGTTCGCCAACATCACCCTCATCCTCCGCACCGTCGAAGACGCCCTCGTCGTCCCCGAGACCGCCATCCTCGCCACCGCCCGCGGCACCGTCGTCGTCGTCCCCGGCCCCGACGAGGACGATCCCGACAAGACCGTCGCCCATTTCGTCCCCGTCGAAACCGGCATCCGCGAACCCGGCATCGTCCAGGTCAAGCCCGTCGGCCCGCCGCTCAAAGCGGGCGACAAGGTCGTCTCCTCCGGCGTCGGCGGCATCATCCTCTTCCCCGGAGCCGAGGTCAAACCCGTCGATCCCGTCGCCAAACCCGGCCGCCCCCCCATCACCGACCGCCGCCTCGACGAAGAAGAACCCTGACCCCGCCCCGTAGGCGCGATTGTAAAATCGCGCCCCTCCCGTAGGCGCGATTGTAAAATCGCGGCCATCCCCCCCAAGGCACGGACCGATCCTCCGGGCGGTCCCGCGAATGAACCGCCAAAGGGAAAAACCCAAAATCTTCTTCCCCTGTTGTGAACGGGGTGCGGGACAAGAGCGATGCTGGGGAGCTTGCCACGAGAGACCAATTGTGGCAGTTTCCCGACGTGGAAGATCTGATTGTCATCGATCCTGAGATTTGCAACGGACGCCCGGTCGTGAAGGGAACACGCATCACCGTGCAAACGATCATGGAATTTCTCGCTGCGGGAGACTCGATGGAGGATCTTCTTTATGCATATCCGCGACTGACGCGTGAGCAGGTTCTCGCCTGCATGGACTGGACATCCCGCCTCATGGGCAATCACTTCCAAGTCTCCGAACTCGCGTGAATGGGTTTCTCCTGGATGAAAACCTGCCGGGCCATTTGGAATTCAGGCCATCACTTCCGGTATATCACGCACTGGATCTGGGTGCGAATCCGACGGACGGCGAGCTGTGGTCTTTTGCGGAGGAGAGGCGCCTCGTGGTCGTCACCAAGGATGCGGATTTTTCGGATCGTATCCTCGTGTGTATGCCGCCGCCGTGGATTGTGCATCTGCGCTTCGGCAATATGCGCCGCAAAAAATTCCACCGCTTTCTCGCTGCGGTATGGCCGCATGTGGAATCGCTGCTACCGGCAAACAAGCTGGTTTGTGTGTATTCGGATCGGATTGAAGCGTTCGGTTGAACGCTTGAAACGGGCGATAACGGGCAAGCAACCAATGCCCGGCAGCATTCTCATCGAGGAAAATACCCGGGTATTCGGGAAAACCGCGGAGCGGACCCGGCCACCCCCCATCACCGACCGCCGCCTCGACGAAGAAGAACCCTCACCCCGCCCCGTTGGCGCGATTGCAAAATCGCGCCCCCCCGTAGGAGCGATTGTGAAATCGCCCCCCAAGGCACGGACCGATCCTCCGGGCGGTCCGGCCAACGAACCGCCAAAGCAAAAACCGGAATCTTCCCCCCGTGGCAGGAGCCTCCGGCTCCTGTCCCCCCGTAAAAGGTGCCTCCGGCTCCTTCCCCCAGCCTCCCCTATCCCATCACCCCCCCCAAGGAGCGCCGAATTCATTCGGCCACTCCGGCGCTGCTCCCCCCTTGTCTCGCCGAATAAATTCAGCGCTCCACCGCAGCCCCCACAAAGCACAAAGCACAAGGCACAAGGCACAAGGCACAATCCACCCGCATTTTCATCCTTGAGACCCAATCCAATCGGCCACCGGACCGCCTCCTTCGTGCGGGAATTCCGGCTCCCCGGGATCAGAGCCGCATTTCGTTGGTCACCCACCGGGCGATTGACGTTCGGTGGCCGGCTGCCTATCCCGGACCCATGAAGATCAAATGCCCACAATGCGGCGCCGGCAAGGCTCGCCGGACTTGCCGGAAAAGCGGCAACAGGGAAATCTGCAGCGCGTGCTGCGCATCCATGCGGGACGCGGATTGCGGGGATTGCGTCCACTATGCCGACGCACGGCGATATGAAGAAAGCCGCCTTGCTTCGACCTCCGGGCATTTCGTGATGGAGGTCAGCCCGGAGGTCCAGGATGCCGTGAACGGAGCGCTTGATGAGGCGCGGCGGGGGAAATTCCAAAGTGCCATGGACACTCTGGCCGCCTTGCTGCGCGATCACCCGCGTCATCATGATGTGCCCTACGCCATCGGGACCGTTCACGCCTTGCAGGGGAAATATGAGGAGTCGATAATCTGGTTCGACCGTGCCATTGGCATTCACCCCTACAGCATCGAGGCTCATTACAACAAGGCGGTTTCCTATCAGAAGCTTCTGGATATACATAACTCGATCCGTTCCTACCGGAAAGTGGTGGCCATCGGACCCGCCAATGATCCCGAGGTTGTCAAAGCCCGGTCAATCTTGGAGCGCATGGCTGCCATCATCAGCGAAAACGAAGGCGTCAGCCTGGATGCCTACCTTCGCTCGGGCGACAAATTCAACGAGGCCTTCGGGTTGATGGAGGGTGGCGATTGGGCGGGCGCGCTCAAAGGCTTCCGCGCCTCCGCCGCCCTCAACGACGGAAACGCGCCGTGCCACGGAAACATGGCCATCTGTCTCGCTCATTTGGGCCATAAAGCCGAGGCGCTTGCCGAAATCGACCGTGCGCTCGACATTGATCCGCATTACGAACCCGCCCGCTCAAACCGCGAAATCTTTGAGCGAATGACCGAAGGAAAACCGCTGGAAAACGTTCGCTACGCGAGCATCAATTCCTCCAAAGAGAATGTTCTGAAAAATCGAACCTAGCTCGCCTTCGGTTTGGAATCTTCCGCGAAGGGATTGCGTTTCCCGACCACCACGAGATGGGTGGAGTATGCTTGCTCGATCTTCGGTTCGCCGCTGCGGGAGAAGCGCAGGCGATGCCCCTTGTGCTGATAGACGGTGGGGGAGGGATTGAGCTTCAGGTCGTGGGCGTGGAAACGCAGCAGGCGCAGGATGCGCCCGGCCTTGGTGAGGTTGCACCGGATCACGCGCTCCAGAACAGGAACCCGCCCGCGCCTCCAGCGTTCGAGATCGGCGGCAGCCAGCAGGTCCATTTCCACGAAGAGTTCCACGGGCGCGACAAAACGCTTTCGGGCGAGGATGCGGGAAACCGCAGCCACGATCCGGGGATATTCCCTGAATTCGCGGTAGTTGGAAACGGTGGGCTTTGGAGGACTGGACATTGCTTGGCGTGGGAAGGCAAAAACGGAAAGAAAATGGCGGGTCGAGCCTTTCGTCGAGCGGAAACACATCATCAACCAAACCACCAAGGCTCGGACCCCTCATCCGGGCGCCCCTGCGGGTGATCTTCAATATCAGGAACCACCGGGCCTTCGGGATTGCCGCCCGAATAACCAGCGTCCAGACTATCATACCACACATCCCATGACCGAGTTCGACTACGACACACTCCAACTCCTGCAAAAAGAGCACCCCTCCTGGCGTTTGCTTCGCTCCGATCACGCGCCGCTCGTCGTCTCCTTCCTCCATCGCGCCTTCATCAAGCCGAACATCCGCCTCATGGCCGAGGCCGATCTCGCCGAGGCGCTTGAAGACGACCTCTTCGCCCTTCGCGAACGCCTCGGCCCCGACGCGTTCCCAAGGTCCGCCCGCGAATACCTCACCGAATGGTCGTCCCCCGAAAAAGGCTGGTTGCGGAAATTCTACCCGCGCGGCACCGACGAACCAAGCTACGACCTCGTGCCCGCCGTCGAGCGCGTCATCACCTGGCTCGCCGAACTGGAAGCCCGCAGCTTCGTCGGCACCGAATCACGCCTGCTCATGGTCTTCGACCTGCTCCGCCAGATGGCCACCGGCTCCCAGGCCGACCCCGAAACCCGCGTCGCCGAACTCCAAAAACGCCGCGACGAAATCGACGCCGAAATCGAGCGCACACTCGCCGGCGACCTCGCCATCCTCGACGACACCGCCCTGCGCGACCGCTTCCAGCAATTCACCATCATCGCCCGCGACCTGCTCTCCGACTTCCGCGAGGTCGAGCAGAATTTCCGACTCCTGGATCGCTCCGTGCGCGAGCGCATCGCCCTCTGGGAAGGCGGAAAAGCCGCGCTCCTCGATGAAATCATGGGGCGCAAGGACACCATCGACGATTCCGACCAAGGCCGCAGCTTCCGCGCGTTCTGGGATTTCCTCATGTCCGACACCCGCCAACAGGAACTCACCGGCCTGCTCGACACCATCCTCGGCCACCCCGCCGTCGCCGCCACGGAGCCCGACCCACGCCTGCGGCGCATCCACTACGATTGGCTCCAAGCCGGCGATCACACCCAGCGCACCGTCGCCGATCTTTCCAAACAGCTCCGCCGTTTCCTCGACGATCAGGCATGGCTCGAAAACCGCCGCATCATGGACCTGCTCCGCGGCATCGAGGCGAAATCCCTCGCCGTGCGCGAAACACCGCCCCCACCATCCGCCGCCTTCATGCAAATGCGCGAAACCTCCGCCGCCATCTCCCTCCCCTTCGAGCGCCCGCTTTACACGCCACCGTTCAAACCCACCCTCGCCTCCGACATCCTCACCGCATCCGGAGAGGAAATCGACGCCTCCGCCCTCTTCGCCGTCCGCCTCGTGGACAAAACCGCACTCGCCTCCCACATCCGCCGCAGCCTCAGGGAGGCCACCCAGGTCACGCTCCGCCAGCTCGTCCAATCCCGCCCGCCCGAGCACGGCCTCGCCGAGATCATCGCCTACCTCGATCTCGCCCACTCCACATTCACCATCACCGTGGACGAATCCACAGAAGACACACTGGAATGGTCCACCATCAACGAGGACGGCTCCCCAATCAAAAAATCCGCCCGCCTGCCCCGCGTCATCTTCGTGCGGTGAAACTTGAAGCACCACCCGTAAAACCGTATTTACGACGCATGAAAACCACCATTGAAATCCCTGATTCCATAGCCCGGCAAGCGAAGTTGCTGGCTGCCATACCGTGTATACCGAGGACTTGAATCATGGGCAGAGTTATGCCGGGATCCGCGTGATCAACCCGTTTGTCGATTGAACCAATCATCAACCTCCCGATGGATATCACTGAATCGCCACAGGAACCCGCCCTTTCCACCGTCGTCATCCCCCTCCTCAAAGGCGTCATCTATCAGGAAAACGACCCCCGGCTCTGGAGCACCCTCACCACCCTCGACGCCAAAGTCCGCGATTACGTCTCCATCCTCGATCTCGAACTCGTCCTCGACGAATCCGAAGGCTATGCCTTCCTCCGCACCCGCGATCCCGAAGACCCGTCCAGTCAAAAAACCACCACCCCCCGCCTCTTCCCGCGCCGCCAGCTCTCATTCCCCGTCAGCCTGCTGCTCGCCCTGCTCCGCAAAAAGCTCGCCGAGTCCGACGCCTCCGGTGGCGAAACCCGCCTCATCCTCACACGCGATGAAATCACCGAAATGCTCCGCCTTTTCCTCCCCGCCAACAGCAACGAAGCACGCTTGACCGACCAGACGGAAACCCACCTCAACAAAATCGCCGAACTCGGCTTCATCCGGAAACTCAAAGCCACCTCCCCCTCCACACCCCCGAGCTACGAAGTCCGCCGCATCCTCAAGGCCTTCGTCGATGCCCAATGGCTCGCCGAATTCGACGCCCGCCTCGCCGCCTACCGCCGCCACCTCGAAACCCCCGGCGAAGCCAATTCCAATGACTGATCCCGCCACGCCAACGCTCGAATTCGCCGCGGACGACGCCCTCACCGGCTTCCGCCTGCACCGTCTCGAAGTCTTCAACTGGGGCACCTTCGACAAGCGCGTCTGGACCCTCCACCCCGCAGGCCACAACTGCCTGCTCACCGGCGACATCGGCTCCGGCAAGTCCACCCTCGTCGATGCCATCACCACCCTCCTCGTCCCCGTCAAAAACATCGCCTACAACAAGGCCGCCGGCGCCGAAAACAAGGAGCGCAGCCTCCGCTCATACGTCCTCGGCTACCACCGCACCGAACGCTCCGAAAACGGCGTCGGAGCTGCCAAACCCGTCCCTCTCCGAAGTGCCAACTCATTCTCCGTCATCCTCGCCGTCTTCCACAACGCCGGCTACGACCAGACGATCACCCTCGCCTGCGTCCTCTGGATGAAAGACCCCGCCGGCCAGCCCGCCCGCTTTTACCTCGGCGCGGAAAAAGCGCTCTCCATCACCGCCGACTTCTCCGACTTCGAGTCCGACATCAACAAACTCCGCCGCCGCCTCCGCAAAGACGACGCCCAGGTCTTCGACACCTACTCCGAATACAGCTCCTGGTTCCGCCGCCGCTTCGGCATCGAAAACGAACAGGCGCTCGACCTTTTCCTCCAGACCGTCTCGATGAAGTCCGTCGGCAACCTCACCGATTTCGTCCGCAGCCACATGCTCGAACCCTTCGATGTCGAAGCCCGCATCACCGCCCTCATCGGCCACTTCGACGACCTCGACCGCGCCCACGCCGCCGTCCTCCGCGCCAAACACCAGGTCGCCCTCCTCGAACCCATCGTCGCCGATTGCGACCGCCACGAGGAAATCCGCGCCGAAGTCGAACAACTCCGCACCGCGCGCGAATTCCTCGCCGCCCACTTCGCCTCAAGCAAATTGGAATTGTTAGAAAAACGCGCCGCCACCCTCGACTCCGAGCACCAGCGCCAGACCGCCCGCATCCGCGACACCCGGCAGGCCCTCGCCGCCCTCAACCTCGACAAGGAAAACCTCAACCGCCAGATCGCCGAAAACGGCGGCGACCGCATCGCCATCCTCACCGCCCAGATCCAACAACTCACCGGCGAGCGCGACCGCCGCAAAACCAAATCCGACCGCTACCACCACCTCGTCGCCTCGCTCGAAGAACCCGCCGCCCGCGACGCCGCCGCCTTCAACGAACAACACGACCGCATCGCCGCCCTCAAAGCCAAAGGCGAAGCCGACGAAGCCGACCTCGAAAACCGCATCACCGAAGACAACGTCGCCATGCGCGACCTCCAACTCGAACTCACAAATCTAACAAACGAAATCGAAAGCCTCAAGGCCCGCCGCAGCAACATCCCGTCCAAGCAAATCGCCATCCGCGAAGCGCTTTGCCAGGCCCTCCACCTCACCCCCGAGGACATGCCCTTCGCCGGCGAACTCCTCCAGGTCCGCCCCGGGGAAAACGCGTGGGAAGGTGCCGCCGAGCGACTTCTCCACAACTTCGGCCTCTCCCTCCTCGTCCCCGACGGCCACTACCCGCAAGTCGTCGAATGGGTCGATCGCACCCACCTCCGCGGTCGCCTCGTCTATTTCCGCATCCGCGACCGCGCCCCCCAAACCTCGCCGCCCGACCTCCACCCCGACTCCATCGTCCGCAAAATCCTCATCCGCCCCGACTCGCCATTCCACGACTGGATGGACCGCGAACTCGCCCACCGCTTCGACGTCGCCTGCTGCGCCACCTCCGGACAATTCCGCCGCGAAACCCGCGCCATCACCCCCGCCGGACAAATGAAAATGCCCGGCGAACGCCACGAAAAAGACGACCGCCACCGCATCGACGACCGCTCGCGCTTCATCCTCGGCTGGAGCAACGAAGAGAAAATCGCCACCCTCGAACGCGAAAAATCCCGCATCGAATCCGAAGGAGCCGCCGTCGTCTCCCGCCTCGCCAAAGCCGATGCCGAACGCCGCGCCCTCCGCGAGCGCGTCAACAGGCTCTCCAAACTCGAAGAATACCGCGACTTCCGCGAAATCGATTGGTCCACCATCGCCAGCGAAATCTCCGCCCTCGAAGACGAACGCCACCAACTCGAAAACGCCTCCGACATCCTCCGCCAGCTCAACGAAAAACTCCACGTTGTTGAAAAGGCCATCGCCGACGGCAACGAAAAGTTCACTTCGGAAACGGAAAAACTCGGCGGCATCAAAAACCGCATCGAAAACAACAACGCCGCCCTAGCCACCACCCGCGACCTCCTCGCCCAAGCCGACACCGCATCTCTAACAGACTGGCACGACCGCCTCCAAGCCATCCGCAGCGAAGCCATCGGCGACAAACCCCTCACCATCGAAGGCTGCGACGCCCGCGAAAAGGAAACCCGCGAATGGCTCCAGGCCCGCATCGACTCCCGCGACAAAGCCGGCCAGACCATCCGCGACCGCCTCATCAACCGCATGACCGATTTCCGCCGCGAATTCGACGCCGAAACCCGCGAAATCGACGCCGCCGTCGAATCCGCCGACGAGTTCCGGAAAATGCTCGACCGCCTCCGCGGCGACGACCTCCCCCGCTTCGAGCAAAAATTCAAGGAACTCCTCAATCAGAACACCATCCGCGAGATCGCCAACTTCAACGCCCACCTCAACCAGCAGCGCGAAACCATCCGCGATCGCGTCGCCCGCATCAACCAGTCGCTCGTCGAGATCGACTACAACCCCGGACGTTACATTTTCCTCGAAGCCACCCCCGTCCCCGATCAGGACATCCGCTCCTTCCAATCCGAACTCCGCTCCTGCACCGAAGGCGCCCTAACCGGCTCCGAAGACGACCAATACTCCGAGGCCAAGTTCCTCCAGGTCAAAGCCATCATCGGTCGCTTCCGTGGCCGCGAAGGCACCACCGAAAACGACCGCCGCTGGACCCGCAAGGTCACCGACGTCCGCAACTGGTTCGCCTTCGCCGCCAGCGAGCGCTGGCGCGAAGACGACACCGAGCACGAGCATTACTCCGACTCCGGCGGCAAATCCGGCGGCCAGAAGGAAAAGCTCGCCTACACCATCCTCGCCGCCAGCCTCGCCTATCAATTCGGCCTCGAATGGGGGCGCGTCCGTTCCCGTTCGTTCCGATTCGTCGTCATCGACGAAGCCTTCGGCCGCGGCTCCGACGAGTCCGCCCAATACGGCCTCCGTCTCTTCGCCAAGCTCAACCTCCAGCTCCTCATCGTCACCCCCTTGCAGAAAATCCACATCATCGAGCCCCACGTCTCCTCCGTCGGCTTCGTCCACAACCTCGAAGGCCGCGACTCCCAGCTCCGCAACCTCACCATCCAGGAATACCGCGAGGAGAAAGCGCGAAGGGCGGATTAGACAGCCGATCAACTGCTGGCCCCGGATTCACTCAACGCCCCGGAACATACGCCAACGGCGGCCCGTCCTCACCCGTAGATACGCCAACGGCATTACACCCCCCAGCCCAGGGTTGCGCGGCACGCGCTACCCTGGGACGCCGCCCCCAAAAACATCCCTACCGCAACGCGGTTACGCCCGGCGCGACACACCCCCGCCAAACCCCGGCTGGAGGCCCATTCCCTTCGGGATTGAAATACCCGGCGACAAACGGTTTGATTGTCCCGAACCATGCCGCAATCGCTATCCGCCGTTTATCTGCACGCCGTCTTTTCCACCACAGACCGGTGCCCATTTCTAACAAATATCGACCTGCGCCATTCCCTGCACGGGTATCTCGGAGAGATTTCCAAACGTCTTGATTGTGCGCCGCTGCGTGTCGGTGGAGTCGAAGATCACGTTCACATCCTTGCTCGCTTGAGCCGGACGGTCACGCAGGCCGACTGGATCAAGGAACTGAAGCGCGCATCGAGCCTCTGGCTGAAATCCCAACCATCGCTTGCCGGATTTTCCTGGCAGGGCGGCTACGGTTGTTTCTCTGTCAGCGTTTCCAATCTGGAGACCGTCACCGCATACATCGAAAATCAGGAAGAACATCACAAGAAGCTAACCTTCCAGCACGAACTCCGCGCCTTGCTGAAAAAACATGGTGAAGCTTGGGACGAGAAATACCTTTGGGACTGATATCATGAACTCCAAACTCCCCATCAACCTCGAAAATCTCCTCCGCCAGCGGCAGGTGGAAGGTGAGCGCATTGAATACAAGGCGGGTTGGAACCCGGATGCGATTTTGCGGACGCTGTGCGCCTTCGCCAACGACTTCGAGAACCTTGGCGGTGGCTATGTGGTGATCGGCCAGGATTGTGATGCCGCCGGGCAGCCGGTGTTTCCGCCGGTGGGTTTGGAGGAGAACCAGCTCGATATGATCCAGAATGAACTGCTCGGTTTTTGCAACCTGATCCAACCGCCGTATTTCCCACTACTGAGCGTGGAGCGATATGCGGACCGGAACCTGCTGGTGCTGTGGGCACCGGGCGGACTGTCCCGACCTTACAAGGTGCCGAAATCCGTGACGTCCGAGACGAAGGAATACCGTTACTACATCCGCCGCTACGCCAGCACCATCGAGGCGAAGGGCGAGGATGAGCGGGAGTTGATCAGCCTCACCGCACAGGTGCCATTCGATGATCGCGTGAACCAATCCGCCACACCCGCCGATCTCTCGCCAAGGCTTATGGAAGAGTTCCTGCGTGAAGTGGGCAGCGGTCTGGCGAATGAGGTGGCCGCGCTGTCTGTGGAGAAGCTGGGTCGCCAGATGCGGGTGGTGGCCGGCCCGAGTGAAGCGCGGCTTCCGCAGAACGTGGGGCTGTTGTTCTTCCATGAGCATCCCGAACGCTTTTTCCCGGTGACCCAGATAGACGTCGTGTGGTTTCCGGAAGGCGCGGGTGGAGATCGGTTTGAGGAGAAAATTTTCCAAGGGCCGCTGGGCCGGATCACCCGGGATGCCATCGGTTTCATCGAGCGAAACTACCTCAAGGAAACGATCATCAAGCATCCGCAGCGCGCGGAGGCGGAGCGCTTCTGGAACTTCCCTCATGCCGCCATCGAGGAAGCGGTGGTGAACGCGATTTACCACCGATCCTACGAGATCCGTGAGCCGGTCGAGGTCCGTATTTCCCGTGAAGATTTGGTCGTGCTGAGTTTTCCCGGACCGGATCGCTCGATCCGCCTGGAGGATTTGAAAAAGGGCAAGGCCGTGTCCCGCCGCTATCGCAACCGTCGCATCGGGGAATTCCTCAAGGAACTCGATCTCACCGAAGGCCGCTCGACCTGGATTTCCAAAATCATCAAGGCCATGGCGGCGAATGGTTCACCGGCCCCGGAATTCGAAACGGACGAGGACCGCAGTTATTTCCTGACCCGCCTGCCGGTTCATGAGAAGGCGGTATGGGGCGTGGATGATGCAGGAAGCTCCGGCGATACTACCCAAGAAACTACCCAAGAAACTACCCAAGAAACTACCCAA
>SLAV01000278.1 GCA_007126655.1 Haloferula sp.
ACGAACGGCGATACGAACGGCGACGACAACGGGGACAACGGCGACGACATTGTGTACACGCCGGGTGCCGCGATCCCGCCGCTTTCGGTGATCGAGGGCGCGATCGGATTCAGCATCATGACGTTCGACCTGATCGAAACGGATGACGTCCCGCCCGATGTCGATATCGATCGGGTTGAGGACGGCGGCGTCTCGACGATAACGCTCACGTTCACGAACGCGGCACTAGACCAGGATGACCCCGACCTGAAGGTGAACGGAGAAATCGTGGTCGTCGTGACCGAAGCAACCGGAACGATTGTCATGAACGGTGAAATCGCGGTCGCCGGACATCCTGAGTTTGAAAATGTCGTACTGTTTGACGCGACATGGATTATGCCGACCGACGGCGGCGACGACGGTCCGTTGAGCGTTCAGATGGCGGGCTCGATCGCGTTCGATACCGTCAAGTACGAGATGACCGACATCCTGCGTGCGGTACAAGCCGCGTACACGGTCGAAGGTCTCGTTGGCAACACGATCATGAACTACGTGATCGAGTACGTCACGTGGGAAGGGTCTGGGGAGTGGCCCGGACCTGACGGTGTCGCCGTGACGGGAGACGAAGGTGGTCCGTACGAGATCACGTTCACCGCGTACGACCCAACCGAGGAAGGCGGGTTCACGATTTCCGGATCGGTCGCTGTCGAGATAGACGAAGAGTGGGGGGAGTATCCACTCACGTTCACGTTCGACGGGGTGGTAACCGCCGACGGCTTCGTGTTTGAGACGATAGCGATGAACACGGTGGCTGTGACGTGGCTTACCGAGATGGACGGTCCGCCGGACACGGTCGCGGGCACGATGACGTTCGACGGTTTGACGTATAGCGCGGATTACCTTACGTACATCATCATGATGTTCGACGACGGCAACGGCAACGGTGGGTGATTCCCGCGATCCGCGCGCCGCGTGAATCGGGTGCGGACGATTTTCGTTTTGGAAAAAAGGGGCGGCCTGAGGGGGCCGCCCTTTTTGTGGAACTGGACAGTGTAGTCCGATCGGAGACGGGCTGTTTAACGCCGACAAAAAAACCGCGGCGTGCTGCCGCGGTTCGGTTTGAGTATGGCGATGCCCGCTACACCTGGTGCGTCGATGCCGAGATGTTGCCGCCGGTGCCGGTCCAGTTGGTGTGGTGGAACTTGCCGCGGGGTGCGTCGATGCGCTCGTACGTGTGAGCTCCGAAGTAGTCGCGTTGCGCTTGCAGCAGGTTCGCCGGCAGACGTTCTGAGCGGTAGCCGTCGAAGAACGTGAGCGCGGTCGCGAACGCCGGGACCGGGAGGCCCATCTGCACCGCCTGCGCGACGACTCGGCGCCACGACTCCTGGCATCGGTCGATAACACCGTGGAAGTGATCGTCCAGAAGCAGGTTCGTGAGGTTCGCGTTCTTGTCGAACGCGTCTTTGATCTTGCCGAGGAAGACGCTCCGGATGATGCAGCCACCGCGCCACATGAGTGCGATCCCGCCGTAGTTGAGGTTCCATCCATTGTCGGTTGCCGCCTCTCGCATCAGCATGTAGCCCTGCGCGTACGACACGATCTTCGACGCGAGAAGCGCTTGCCGAATGTCTTCGATAAACGCTTTCTTGTCGCCCGAGAACGACGGCTTCGGGCCCGTGAGCACCTTCGATGCCTTTACGCGTTCTTCCTTCATCGCCGAGAGACAGCGCGAGAACACCGCTTCACCGATCAGCGTGACCGGGACGCCGAGATCGAGAGCGCTGATGCCGGTCCACTTACCGGTGCCTTTCTGGCCAGCCGTGTCGAGGATGTTCTCGACGAGTGGCGAACCGTCGGTGTCCTTGAACGCAAGAATATCGCGCGTGATCTCGATCAGGTAGCTGTCTAGCTCACCCTTGTTCCACTCGGCGAACACCTCGTGCATCTCGGCCGGGCTCATGCCGAGGCCGTCTTTCATGAGCTGGTACGCCTCGCAGATCAGCTGCATGTCGCCGTACTCGATACCGTTATGGACCATCTTCACGTAGTGCCCGGCGCCTTCTTCGCCGACCCACTCGCAGCACGGCTCACCGTCGTCGGTCTTTGCCGCGATCGCCTGGAAGATATCTTTCACGAGCGGCCACGCCTTCGGGTTGCCTCCGGGCATGATCGACGGGCCGCGTCGAGCGCCTTCCTCGCCGCCCGAGACGCCGGTGCCGATGTACAGGATGCCTTTCTCGGCCAAGGCCTTTGTCCGTCGCGTCGTGTCGGGGAAGTGCGAGTTACCGCCGTCGATGATGAGATCGCCTTGTTCGAGATGCGGCACGACGAGGTCGATGAACTGGTCGACGACGTCGCCGGCTTTCACCATGAGCATAACCTTGCGCGGACGCTTCAGAAGCCCGATGAACTCCTCCATGCTGTGCGCGCCGACGACTTTGTCGAAGCCTTTCGCCGCGTCGCCGAGGAAGTCGTCGACCTTCGAGACCGTGCGGTTGAACACCGCGACGGTGTAACCGTTGTCGGCCATGTTCAGCACCAGGTTCTGTCCCATGACCGCGAGGCCGATCAACCCGATGTCCGCGCTCTGTTTCTTGTCTTCATTCGCCATTTCCGTCTCCTAATTGCTCGTGACTCGAGCGTTATTTCGTGTTTGCGTTCTACGCGTTGAACCGGTCCGCGTGCGCCCAGAGGCCGACGGCCGGATTCGAGACGAAGTAAACTTCCTCTCCGTCGCTTAACGTGTTGTACCCGTCTTTCATCGTGTTCGGGTCGTATCGTTTTGTCACCTCGGCCAGGTCTCCGTACCGGAACCCGACTCCTTCGACCTCTTCGCGCGTCAGATGGCCCGGGCAGTACGTGATCGAGAACCTGTCGTCGGAGCTGCCGTGGATCAGGTGCGCGGCTGCCGAGAGATTACCCCTGAGGTCGTCGTTCGCCTCGACCGCGGCGAGCG
>SLAV01000119.1 GCA_007126655.1 Haloferula sp.
AGTGGTTTGAAACACTCGCGCAGACACACCCCGAGTTCGCGCGCACGCTGAAACTCGTCGGGGCATTTTCGATTGCGGTGAACGAGGAAAACGCCGCCTTCGGCCGCATCGTCACCGCACCCACAAACGGCTCTGCTGGGGTGATTCCTGCCGTTCTTTTGTATTACCGCCATTTCTCTTCCAGGCCAGTCGGCGAGCGCGACATCCATGACTTTCTGCTCGTGGCTGGACTCATCGGCGGTATTTTCAAGACCGGTGCCACGATTTCTGCGGCAATGGGCGGGTGCCAGGCAGAGATTGGTGTATCGTCGGCCATGGCGGCTGCCGCGCTGACCGAGGGACTCGGCGGCACGCCCGAGCAGGCAGTCATGGCCGCCGAGATCGCAATGGAACATCACCTTGGGCTGACCTGCGACCCCATAGGCGGACTCGTGCAGATTCCCTGCATAGAGCGCAACAGCATGGGAGCGATAAAGGCGATAACCGCGGCGCACATTGCGCTCGAAAGCGACACAACGCGCGCGAAGGTAAGCCTCGACGCGGTCGTCAAAACCATGTGGGAAACCGCGCAGGACATGAACACGCGCTACAAGGAAACCTCGCTCGGTGGGCTTGCGGTGAATGTTGCGGTTAGCCTGCCGGAGTGCTGAGGAATCGTAGTTTTACGCATGTGCATCGATAGAAATTCTTATAAAATTACGCACGCGATAAACGTGATCGAAAATACTTGACAAGAAAGTTGGGGGGGGGGATACCGTAGTTTTCGAACAGGCCTGTACAACATTATCGACAGAGGAGGTGCTTGCATGTTGAAAGTTATTCTTGCCGCAGCCATGTTGCTGCTTGCCGCTGAGTCGGCGTACTAAGTCTGTGTTCGATTCGATCGCTTCGAACTATCCTCGTCGCACCTGAAGGATTCCGTTCAGGTGCGACCACGATCACACGGTATCGATGAATAATAAGAGAGTAGTACTACTTCGAAAAGAGTTGATGGAGCTGATATACAATCCTAAGTCAGGCATCGCCATTGTTGTCGTTGTTGGACTCATGTACTTGTTCCACTTTTTGCGGGAAGACTACCGTGACGGGTTACTGTATTTTACAGTCTTCTTTGCAGCGCTGTCTGTCGGCCAGTATGTGTACGACTCGTTCGTGAGCGACATTGAGTTTAAAGGTGCATTGTTTCTGCACAATACGGGAATTAGCCTTACAGAGTTGTTTCGGATAAAACTCTGGATAGCTCTCGTCATTGCGACCGTTATCTTAATTACTACATTACCACTTACCTATAGCCAGATTCGGTTGTCCGATCTGTTCTGGATATATCCGTTTGTTGCATTCAGTTGCTCGCTCATGCAGATCTTTACGGTACTTGCCAGAGGTCGAGAGACGACTGCAAGCGTCATCGCGGCGATTGGAATTCTTGCGACAATGCTAATGTTGCAGTTCTTTCACTCGCACATCCTTCGCGCTGTGGTAATGATAAGCCTTCACATTACTTTCATGGTTCTGGCTGAACAATCGTTGAAAATGCTCAACGTACGTACACAGCTGTGACGTAAAGGAAACGAACTGTATGAACGCTACGGTAACATTCGGCTATACCAGGAAGAATCCCATATTCTCGATGCTTGAGTTCAAGATACCAGACAATGAGATAACGGTCTTATGTGGACACAACGGAGCAGGAAAAACGACTCTTCTAAAGATTCTGTCCGGGATACTGCCGTCTGAAGCCGCGTTGAAAGAATCATGGTTCGTTCCTGCTGGATCCGGCTTGATTCGGCATTTTTCTCTGTCCGATCACATTCGTATGCTCAAGGCGACGGATACAGAGTTGTACAGGGCTGCGTTCGAATTGTTTCGTGCAGAGAGTTTTTACAACGTGCCCATTAGAAAACTGTCGACCGGACAGTCCGTTATGGCGTCAATTCTCACGGCTATCGCAAGTAAACGGGAAATTCTGTTGCTCGACGAACCATACGCATCTCTGGATCCTGTCAACGCCCAACACCTATGTCAACTTCTGAAGATGTACCCGGGGACGGTTGTCCTGACCAGTCATGATCTCTTTCTCACCCTTGAAACAAGTGCACATATACAGTTTCTGAAAAGTGGAAGTGTTTCATGGGTGAACCAGAATCCAGAAATATCGATCGAAGAGCTACGAGCTGCATACGCGGAGTTTGCCTGAATGAGCGTTTCCTTCCGAACGGTTTTTCGCAAGGACTTCATAGAGCTTACAAGAAACCGCCTGCTTCTGCTGTTCGTTCTCTTTCTCTCCGGACTCGTGTCTATGGGGGGCGTTGTCGGGTACCGCCTCGCAGATACTGTGATTTTCTCGTTGATACTTATCATTATAGTTCAGTACACATTTGACGCGTATAACAACGACATCCGCTCCGGAGCGGCTCTGTTTCTGATTACGATGCGGGCTGGCTTCTATCGAATACATCTATCCAAGATACTCATATCCCTGATACTTTCTTTGCCGCTCTTTTTCGTCGCTTTTTTACATCAGGACACGTTTAGCCTCGTAGCTGTCCACGAGAAACTAATCCTCGTAGCGAGTGTTGTTCTTACAGTCAATGTGACGTACTTTGCGATAGCTGTTACGAAGAAATCAGATACGCTTACGTTTTTCGTGGGCTCTTCATTTGCCCTCGGCGTTTTCCATGGAATCGGTGCTATCCAGCAACTGTGGTTTCAATACGGAACGCTCGCGCTTCTGGTCACCATGTTTTTTCTGTTTGACTGTTTCCTGTATCGCAGCAAACGATTTCGCGCTTCGCTTTGAATACGCAGTCAGCCTCCCCGAGTGCTGACCACGCCTACAGAACTGCGCCAAGCGCGTATCCGACCCCGTAGCCCGCAGCGAACAGCAGGCCTCCTGCGACAATAGCGGCTATCACCGCGGTAACCCACCGG
>SLAV01000069.1 GCA_007126655.1 Haloferula sp.
CACCATGGCCAAGGAAGTCGTCAAAGTCATCAAACTCCAGATCAGCGCTGGAGCCGCAAACCCGTCGCCACCCGTCGGCCCGGCCCTCGGCCAGGCCGGTGTGAACATCATGGCGTTCTGCAAGGAATTCAATGCCGCCACCCAGGGCCAGTCCGGCGACGTTCTCCCCGTGGTTATCTCCGTTTACAAGGACAAGTCGTTCACCTTCGTCACCAAGCGCCCGCCCGCCGGTAATCTTCTGAAGAAAGCCGCGGGCCTTGCCTCCGGCTCCAGCGAGCCGAACAAGATCAAGGTGGGGAAAATCTCCAAGGAAAAGCTCATGGAAGTGGTCAACGCGAAGATGCCCGATCTCAACACCACCGATCCGGAGGCCGCCGCACGCATTCTCGCCGGCACCGCACGCCAGATGGGCCTCGAAATCGAAGGCATGTAACGGGAGCGCGGGTGTCCTGCCCGCATCATCTCGACTCCACCTCGCTCCCGTTCACACAACACCCGAAAATCTCCAGCCCCAAGGCCATAAAGCCAAAGGCACATCGCAGGAGGAAACCCGCCCCGGGAATCCGCCCGAACTGCAAACCCCACGACAACATGTCCAAGAAACGAAGCAAACGATACCAAAAAGCCGCCGGCCTCGTCGAAGCCGGGAAAAGCTACTCGCTCGACGAAGCGGTCACCACCGTGAAGCAATTCCCGGAGCCGAAATTCACCCCGTCAGTCACCTTGTCCTTCCACCTCGGCGTTGATCCTCGTAAGAGCGACCAAATGGTGCGCGGATCGGTTTCCCTACCCCACGGCACCGGCAAGAACGTCCGCGTCGTCGTCTTCGCACAAGGTGCCGCGGCCGAGGCCGCTACCGCCGCGGGAGCCGATCACGTTGGCTTCGAGGATCTCATCCAGAAAGTGCGCGACGGTTTCACCGACTTTGACTCCGCCATCGCCACCCCCGACGCCATGACGGAGGTCCGCAAGATCGCCCGCATCCTCGGCCCTCGCGGCCTCATGCCCAATCCCAAGACGGGCACCGTCACCGAAGACACCGCCAAGGCCGTCAAGGCCGTCAAGGCAGGTCGCGTCGATTACAAACTCGATAAGAACGGAAACATCTCCGCATCCATCGGCAAAACCTCGTTCGAGCCAGCCCAGCTCACCGAAAACGCCCGCGCATTCATCGATAGTGTCGTGCGTGCCAAGCCGCCCACCGCCAAAGGGAACTACATCCGCTCCGCAACACTCGCCGCGACCATGCTTCCCGGCCTGCCGCTCGAAGCCGCGACCTACACAAAAACCGTCACTGCCTGATCCCACGCCCCGACACCACGACCATGAATCCAGACAAGAAAATCATTATCGACGGCCTGTTGGAGCGCGTCAACGCATCACCTTTCCTGATCGTTGTCGAATACACCGGCCTCTCCGTCCAGCAGTTCACCGAACTCCGCAATCGTCTCCGCGAAATCGGAGCGGGCTGCACGGTCGCAAAAAACACCTACATGCGCAAGGCCCTCGTCGAAGCCGGCCTGCCAGATCCTGGCGACCAACTCACCGGCCAGACGGCCTTCATCACCGGCGAATCCGAGGTCGCCACCGCCGCCAAGGTGCTTAAAAACTTCGCCAAGGAATTCAAGAAACCCGAGATCAAGCTCGGTATCCTCGACGATGCCATCCTCGAAAAATCCCAGGTCGAGGCCATCGCCGAGCTGCCTTCCCGCGAAGTGCTCCTGGCGACCCTCCTCGGCGTCATCAACGCACCCGCGTCGAAACTCGTCCGTACCATCAACGAGCCAGGCTCGTCCCTGGCTCGCGTCATCCAGGCGAAATTCAACCCGCAATCCTGAATCAACCACCTTTGGCGAAAACAATCTGAACGGATCGCGGCGGGCTCTCCGCATCGTCGCGTGAACACACAATGGTTCCTTGTCGGGGCGGCGGCCGCCGCACTGAAATCTCCGGAGGCTCCGGGGGCGACAATACCGAAATGGAGAAACAAACAATGGCAAACATAGAACAACTCGTAGAAGAACTCGGCAAGCTCACCGTCCTGGAAGCCGCCGACCTCGTCAAACAACTCGAAGAAGCATGGGGCGTGTCCGCCGCGGCTCCCGTCGCGGTTGCTGCCGCCGGTGCCGGTGGTGGTGATGCCGCGGCTCCCGCCGAAGAAAAGACGGAATTCGACGTCGTCATCGCTGAACCGGGTGGCAACAAGATCGCCGTCATCAAGGCGGTGCGCGAAGTCAGCCCCGGTCTCGGTCTCGCCGATGCCAAAAAGCTGGTCGAATCCGCACCCGCGAAAATCCTCGAAGGCGTCGCTAAAGAGGCCGCCGAAGAGGCCCAGAAGAAACTCGAAGAGGCCGGCGCGAAAGTCGAACTCAAGTGATTTCACAACCTCCGGATTCCCCGCGCGGCGGCACATCGCCCCACGCGGGGAAATCCCGGAACCGGCGCGAGCATCCCGTAAACAACCCCGGGGTGTTCACGCCGATTCCGATCCACCGATCCATCTCCCGTCACCACCTTCGCCTGAGACCGTCCGCGGCTCGGGCTTGAATCGCACCACCAAAATACAAGAACACCATGGCTGAACGTCTCTATTTCGGAAAATTCGAGGAAGTCATCGAACCACCCAACCTCATCGAGGTTCAAAGCCGCTCATACGACGAGTTCCTCCAGCGCGACGTTTCGCCTTCCGAGCGCACCGACACCGGCCTGCAGGCCGTTTTCCGCGAGGTTTTCCCGATCAAGAGCTACGACGAGGCCATCGAACTCGACTTCGTCGCATACGACATCGAGGAGCCGAAAATGACCTCCCTCGACTCGCTGCGCAACAGCGAGTCGTTCAGCGCCGCGCTCTACGTCACCTTCAAACTCAAGGACGAGACCGGCACCAAACGCGAGCGCGTTTACATGGGTGAACTCCCGATGATGACCCGCCGCGGCACATTCATCATCAACGGTGCCGAGCGCGTCATCGTCTCCCAACTTCACCGCTCTCCCGGCGTCTGCTTCGAGACCAGCCAGCACCTCAACGGCAAGATCCTCCATTCGTTCCGCATCATCCCCGACCGCGGCTCCTGGCTCGAAGTGCAGTTTGACACCAACGACCTGCTCTACGTCTATCTCGACCGCCGCCGCCGCCGCCGCAAGTTCCTCGCCACCACCTTCCTACGCGTCCTGGGTTTCCCCACCGACCGCGACATCGTAACCAATTTTTACAACATCGAGAATCTCATTCTCAAGGACACCATGGATGAGGCCGAACTCGGCCACAAGGTCCCGTTCGAAGACGTGCTCGACGGCGAAATGGTCGTCGCCAAGGCCTACGAACCGCTCACCATCGGGATCGTCCGCCAGCTCATCGCCCTCGGGAAGAAGAAAATCGAGGTCATCGACGGCCGCGAGGACGAGATCCTGCTCAAGTCGCTGCGCAAGGATCCCGCCACCGACGAGGAGTCCGCCCTCAAGGACATCTACCGCAAGCTGCGCCCGGGCGACCCGCCGACCGCAGCCAACGCCAAGGCCCTGCTCAAGCGTCTCTTCTTCGATGCGAAAAAATACGACCTCACCCGCGTCGGCCGCTACAAGATCAACCAGAAGCTCGGCATCAAGGTCGATTCCGACCAGCGCATCATGGTGCCCGAGGACTTCCTCGCCGCTGTCAAATACATCCTCAAGCTCAAGAAGGGTGATGGCGTCATCGACGACATCGACCACCTCGGCTCGCGCCGGGTTCGTGCCGTCGGTGAACTCCTGGCCAACCAGTGCCGCGTCGGCCTCGCCCGCACCGAGCGCCTCGTCAAGGAGCGCATGACACTCTTCGACGTCAACATCGAGGGCATGACGCCCCAGAAGCTCATCAACCCGAAGGCCCTTTCCGCCGTCGTCCGCGACTTCTTCGGCCGCAGCCAGCTTTCCCAGTTCATGGACCAGACGAATCCGCTGGCCGAACTTACTCACAAGCGCCGCCTCTCCGCCCTCGGACCCGGCGGCCTCAACCGCGACCGCGCAGGCTTCGAGGTGCGCGACGTCCACCCCTCCCACTACGGCCGCATCTGCCCGATCGAGACCCCGGAAGGCCCGAACATCGGCCTCATCAACTCGATGTGCACCTACGCCCGCATCAACGAGTTCGGCTTCATCGAGACGCCCTACCGCCGCGTCAAGAACGGCAAGGTCACCAACGAGATCGAATACCTCACCGCCGACCAGGAGGAGAGCTTCCTCATCGCCCAGGCCAACAACCCGATCGAGAAAAACGGCAAATTCACCCACGAGCGCGTCACCGCCCGTGAAAAAGGCGGTGAGTTCATCGAGGCGCTCGCCACCGAGGTCGATTACATGGACGTCTCGCCCAAGCAGCTCGTCTCCGTCGCCGCCGGCCTCATCCCGTTCCTCGAGCACGACGACGCCAACCGCGCCCTCATGGGGTCGAACATGCAGCGCCAGGGCGTGCCGCTCCTCGTCTCCGAGGCTCCGCTCGTCGGCACCGGCCTTGAGGCCAAGGCCGCCCGCGACTCGCGCGCCGTCGTCGTCGCCGAGGCCGATGGCATCGTCGCAGCCGCAACCGCCGAGATCGTCATCACCACGCCCGACGGCACCCTGCCGGTTTCCGACGAGAAATTCCTCTCCGACGCCGAGGCCGTCAAAACCAAGGTGAACAAGGGTATCTTCGCCTACCCGCTGCGCAAATTCATGCGCTCGAACGCCGGCACCTGCATCAACCAATCGCCCATCGTCCGCAAGGGCCAGAAAATCAAAAAAGGCCAGGTCCTCGCCGATGGCCCGAACACCGAGAACGGCGAACTCGCCGTCGGCCGCAACGTGCTCGTCGCCTTCATGCCATGGAACGGCTACAACTTCGAGGATGCCATCACCATCTCAGAGCGCGTCGTCAAGGAGGACGTTTACACCTCGATCCACATCTCCGAGTTCGATGTCGCCGCCCGCGACACCAAGCTCGGCCCGGAAGAAATCACCCGTGACATCCCGAACGTCGGCGAGGAGGCCCTGCGCAACCTCGACCACGACGGCATCATCCGCATCGGCGCCGAGGTGAAACCCGGCGACATCCTCGTCGGCAAGATCACCCCGAAATCCGAAACCGAACTCGCCCCCGAGGAACGCCTGCTGCGCGCCATCTTCGGCGAGAAGGCCGCCGACGTGAAGGACACCTCGCTGCGCGTGCCCTCCGGCTGCGCAGGCATCGTCCAGGACGTCCGCGTCTCATCCCACGGCTTCGCCAAGCGCCGCCCGGACAAGGTCGATCCCAACGAACTCAAGAAGCAGCTCAAAAAAATCAACGACGAACACAAGAAAAAGTCCGACAAACTCACCGACGACCTCACCGAGCGCCTCTCCGACATCCTTCTTGGCGAGAAAATCCCGCTCGACGTCGTCAACGCCCAGAGCGGCGAGATCATCATCCCCGCCAACCGCAAGATCACCAAGACGCTCCTGCGCAAGCTCGCCAGCGTCCACGATCACATCGAGATCGATCCGTCGCCAATCCGCAACAAAATCCTCGAGATCATCAGCTCGTTCGAGGGCCGCTTCCAGGAACTCGACTCGGACCGCGAGCGCAAGCTCGACCAGCTCGAATCCGGCGACGAGGTCGATCCCGGCGTCATCAAGGAGGTCAAGGTATTCGTCGCCGCAAAGCGCAAGCTCTCCGTCGGCGACAAGATGGCCGGCCGCCATGGCAACAAGGGGGTCGTCGCCAACATCGTGCCCGAGGAGGACATGCCATACCTTTCCGACGGCACCCCGGTGGAAATCTGCCTCAACCCGCTCGGCGTCCCGTCCCGCATGAACGTCGGCCAGGTCCTTGAAACCCACCTCGGCGTCGCCGCCAAGGCACTCGGCTTCACCGTGGCCACCCCGATTTTCGACGGCATCAAGGAGGAGGTCATCTGGAATTTCATGTCCGAGGCCAGGAAGGTGGACGGCATCACCACGATGGGCGGCGGCCCGAAAGGCACCACCCGTCCGCGCAAGAAAAACGAACGCGAAGGCCCCGGCTACACGTGGATCGGCGACGGAAAAGACGGAACCACCGCCGGCAAGTCCACTCTTTATGATGGACGCACCGGGGATCCCATCCACAACCCGGTCGTCGTCGGCTACATCTACATGCTCAAGCTCGGCCATCTGGTGGCCGACAAGATTCATGCCCGAGCAGTCGGTCCATACTCGCTCGTCACCCAACAGCCACTCGGCGGCAAGGCACAATACGGTGGCCAACGCTTCGGTGAGATGGAGGTCTGGGCGCTCGAGGCCTACGGTGCCGCCTACACCCTCCAGGAAATCCTCACCGTCAAATCGGACGACGTCCAGGGCCGCACCCGCATCTACGAGGCCATCGTCAAGGGCGACAACAACCTGGAGGCCGGCACCCCGGAATCCTTCAACGTCCTCATCAAGGAGATGCAGTCGCTCGGTCTCGACGTCCGCCCCGGACGCCGTGGCGACGGCCATGGATCGGATATGATCGATTCCAGTGCCGACGACTTCTCGCTCGACGATCTCACCCTCTGAGCCCGGATCCGCGAACCCCAACCCCAATCCAAACACCCCTTTTCATCATATCATGAGTGTCGAAACCAACCTTCGCGAACTATTCGGCGTGGACGAGCGCCAGGAATCCTTCGACCAGGTTTCCATTACCGTGGCCTCCGCCGAAATCATCCGTTCCTGGTCCAAGGGCGAGGTGAAGAACCCGGAAACCATCAACTACCGCACCTTCAAGCCCGAAAAGGGCGGCCTGTTCTGCGAGCGCATCTTCGGCCCCACCCGCGACTGGGAGTGCGCCTGCGGCAAATACAAGCGCATCAAGCACAAGGGCGTCGTCTGCGACCGCTGCGGCGTGGAGGTCACCCTCAGCCGCGTCCGCCGCGAGCGCATGGGCCACATCGACCTCGCCGTTCCCGTTTCGCACATCTGGTTCTACAAGTGCATGCCCTCGCGCATCGGCCTCATGCTCGACCTCAGCGCCCGCCAACTCGAGCGCATCATCTACTACGAGGACTACGTCGTCACAGATCCCGGCAACACGGCGCTCGAACCCGGCCAGCTCCTCACTGAAATGGAACTCCGCGAGGCCGAGGACACCTACGGCGACGGTTCGTTCCAGGCCGGCATGGGTGCCGAAGCCATCCAGAAACTGCTCGCCCGGATCGACCTGGCCGAACTCACCGCCCAACTCGAGGAGGAACTCGCCACCACGCGCTCAAAGCAGAATAAAAAGAAGCTCTCCAAGCGCCTCAAGATCACCCAGGGCTTCGCGGCCTCCAAGTCGCGTCCCGAATGGATGATCCAGACGGTCCTCCCCGTCATCCCGCCGGACTTGCGACCGCTCGTACCCCTCGAAGGAGGCCGCTTCGCCACCTCCGACCTCAACGACCTCTACCGCCGCGTCATCAACCGCAACAACCGCCTCAAGAACCTCCTGCTCCTCAAGACCCCCGAGGTCATCATCCGCAACGAAAAGCGGATGCTGCAGGAGGCCGTTGACGCGCTCTTCGACAACGGCCGCCACGGGCGCGCTGTCACCGGCGCAGGCAACCGCCCGCTCAAGTCGCTTTCCGACATGCTCAAGGGCAAGGGCGGCCGCTTCCGCCAGAACCTGCTCGGCAAGCGCGTCGATTACTCCGGCCGCTCCGTCATCGTCATCGGCCCCGAACTCAGCCTCGGCCAGTGCGGTCTGCCCAAGAAAATGGCGCTCACCCTCTTCGAGCCGTTCATCATCCGCCGTCTCAAGGAGCTCGGCTACTGCCACACCGTGCGCTCAGCCAAGAAGATGATCGACCGCAAGACGCCGGAGGTCTGGGACATCCTCGCCGAAGTCACCAAGGGCCACCCGGTGCTCCTCAACCGCGCCCCCACGCTCCACCGCCTCTCCATCCAAGCGTTCGAGCCGAAGCTCATCGAGGGCTCCGCCATCCGCGTCCATCCGCTCGTCTGCACCGCCTACAATGCCGACTTCGATGGCGACCAAATGGCCGTCCACGTTCCGCTTTCCGTCGAGTCCCAGATGGAGGCGCGCCAGCTGATGCTCGCGCCCAACAACATCTTCTCGCCAGCCTCCGGTCGCCCCATCACCGTGCCGTCCCAGGACATCATCCTCGGCACCTATTACCTCACCTGGGCCCGGATCCGCACCCAGGTCGAGCGTGAGAAACAGGAACACCTGCCGCTCTTCGAGAACTCCACCGAGGTCGAGTTCGCCATCGCCTCCCGCAAGATCGAATACCACACCTGGATCCGCCTGCGGAACCCGGACTACCGCAAGGACACCGTCTTCGGTGTCAAGGATCTCGAAATCATCGAGACCACCCCGGGCCGCGTCCGTTTCAACGAAATCTGGCCCGAAGGCGTCGGCTTTATCAACATGACGGTCGGCAAGAAACAGATCGGCGATATCATCTGGCGCTGCTACCAGGTCTCCGGCAAGGCCCGCACCGTCGAGACGCTCGACGAACTCAAATCCCTCGGATTCAAGGAGGCGACCCGATCCGGATGCTCCATCGGCATTGTGGACATGGTCATCCCCGCGGAGAAAAAGGAGGTCATCGCCAACGCCTATGCCGAGGTCGAGAAGGTCACCAAGCAATACCGCAACGGCATCATCACCGATGGCGAACGCTACCAGAAGGTCGTGGACGTATGGACCCATGCCACCGACACCATCGCCAACGCGCTCTACCGCATGATCGAGCACAACGAGGGCAAGGGCAAGGCCTCACCGCTCTTCATGATGGTCGATTCCGGTGCGCGGGGCAACAAGTCGCAGATCAAGCAGCTCGGCGGCATGCGCGGCCTCATGTCCAAGCCCTCCGGCGAGATCATCGAGCGCCCGATCATCTCGAACTTCCGCGAGGGGCTCTCGGTGCTCGAATACTTCATTTCCACCCACGGCGCGCGCAAGGGCCTCTCCGACACCGCGCTCAAAACCGCGGATTCCGGCTACATGACCCGCAAGCTCGTCGATGTCGCCCAGGATGTCATTGTCACCGAAGACGACTGCGGCACCGCAAACGGCATCACCGTGCAGCCCATTTACGACGGCGACGAGGAGGCCGCGTCCCTCGCATCCCGCATCTACGGCCGCGTCTCCTGCGAGCAGATCAAGGATCCTGTCTCCGGCGAGATCATCATCAGGGTGGACGACATGATCACCGAGCAACAGGCCCAGGCCGTCGAACGGATCGGCATCGAAAAACTCAAGATCCGCTCCGTGCTCACCTGTGAGTCCGACCGCGGATGTTGCGCCAAGTGTTACGGCCTGAACCTCGCCACCGGCAAGCAGGTCAAGATCGGCGAGGCCGTCGGCATCATCGGTGCCCAGTCCATCGGCGAGCCCGGCACACAGCTCACCATGCGCACCTTCCACGTTGGCGGTGTGGCATCGTCCACGTTCAAGCAGCCGATCATCAAGGCCAAGCACGGTGGCACGCTGGTTTACCGGGATCTCCGCACCGTTCAGGCCGAGGACGGCTCCTGGGTCGTGCTCAACAAGAACGGCTCCATCTCCATCCGTGACAAAGGCGGACTCGAACTCGAAAGCCACAACATCGTTATCGGCTCCGTCATCAGCACCAAGGATGGCGAAACGGTGAAGAAAAACGACACCATCGTCACCTGGGACCCCTACAACGTTCCGATCCTTACCGAGAAGGGTGGCAAGGTCGAGTTCCGCGACATGATTGCCGGCATCACCGTCACCTCCGAGACCGACAAGGAAACCGGCAAGAAGGGCATGGTCGTTACCGAACACAAGGAGGATCTTCACCCGCAGGTCGTCATCCTCGACCGGAATACCAAGGAAATCCTCGCCAGCTATTCCATCCCCGTCGGTGCCAACCTCTCCGTGAAGGAGGGGGATGTCGTTAGCGGTGGCGCGCAACTCGCGCGCACCCCGCGCAAAGTCGCCCGCACCAAGGACATCACCGGAGGCCTGCCGCGCGTGGCCGAGCTGTTCGAGGCGCGCAAGCCCAAGGATGCCTGCGTCATTTCGAAGATCGAAGGCGTCGTTTCCTTTGGCCCGAACGTTCGCGGCAAGAAAAAGGTCATCGTCACCGACACCGAATCCGGCGAACAGGTCGATCACCTCGTGCCGATGGGCCGCCACATCATCGTCACCGACGGCGACGTGGTGAAGCGTGGGGATCAGATCACCGAAGGCCCCGTCTCGCCCGAGGATCTCCTCGAGGCCTGCGGCGCCCAGGAACTCCAGGAACACCTCGTCAACGAGGTCCAGTCCGTCTATCGCGTGCAGGGTGTGGAGATCAACGACAAGCACATCGAGGTGATCATCCGCCAGATGCTCCGCAAGGTGAAGATCACCGAACCTGGCGACGCCACCCAGTATCTCTGGGGGGACCAGGTGGACCGCTCCGAGTTCAAGAAGATCAACGAAGAGATCATCGCCAACGGCGGCAAGCCCGCCGAAGCCGAGCCCGTCCTTCTTGGCATCACCAAGGCCTCGCTCGAAACCGACTCGTTCATCTCCGCCGCCTCCTTCCAGGACACCACCCGCGTCCTCACCGAGGCGTCCACCCTGGGTCGCATCGACTACCTCACTGGCTTCAAGGAAAACGTCATCATGGGACACCTCAT
The DNA here is from genome assembly GCA_007126655.1 of Haloferula sp. Taxonomy (GTDB): domain Bacteria; phylum Verrucomicrobiota; class Verrucomicrobiia; order Verrucomicrobiales; family Akkermansiaceae; genus Luteolibacter. Next base: position 10,612 of record SLAV01000069.1, read on the forward strand.
CCCCGCCGGCACCGGCTTCGACGTCCACCGCGATTCCGACTTCGAGTTCACCGTCGAAGAGCCCGAGCCCATCGTCGCCACCCACGACAGCGACGAAGAAGCCCCCGGCCCCCTCGCCGACGAAGAAGGCATCGCCTCCGCGTGATCTCCCAGGATCCGCCACACCCCAATCCCCGAAAAGGCGCACCCACCCGGGTGCGCCTTTTCGCGTTCATCCCCACGGAGTGGTGGAACGTTTCATCGCGCGTGCCCTCCTGGGAACGCCAACGTCCCCGTTGGCTTGAGAATGGAAAGGCAAAGAACTTGTCGCTTCCGGCAAATCCTTTGCCTTCCCATTCACCCTGCCCACAACAGAGTGGCGGCTTGCAGCCGCCACGACGCACCCGCAGCTACCAAGCCGCTCTCCCAACCGGATCTCACATGCCATCCAACGGATCCCCGCCCGCTTGCTCCAAACGCGTCATTAACCAGGCACTCCCGCCACTTCAAAA
>SLAV01000302.1 GCA_007126655.1 Haloferula sp.
ATGCAACTTTTTAGCTGCATATGGATCTAAGGCGACAGCCCCACAAATGTCGCATATTCTACCTTGTGCGTTGATAATAATTTCAATGTTCTCTTCCCTTTTACGCCAAACCAAAGGAGCTGTAAAAGACCTCATACTCCCGCAGGCAAATATGCAATTCACTTCCATGACTCTCACCTTTCTTGACTGTTGATCTCAACTAATATCCCTCTCACCATCAGTCTTTCTGTCGCCCAACCAGGTGGGTGACAGGTGGTAAGTGTTAAACTTGGTTCTTCAGTGTTGTCAATGACACTCCAGTCTGTCTTAGTGATAGCTCTCACTTCACTGACTTGATAAATATATATTATATCTTCATATAGTAACATTATCATATTATCAGTAGACAGTTCATCTATTCTTCTAAAGGGAGCACCGTATGTGGTACGATGCCCCGCTATAGAGATATTACCAATTTCAGGATGTTGACTTTGGGGATAGAAACTGGGACCTTTGTTAATATCTTTTGTTTCAATCCCATATCCCACGTAAAACATTAAATCTAGTGCAGGAATGGTTAACACCCCTGTGGAATCTTCCTTAAATTCTAAGATTATATTCGGCTGTTCAATTCTATATGGTGTATCCATATAAGCTGTGACCGCCTCTGTTTCCTCTTGAGATATAACTATTTCAGTTACTACCTCTTCCTTTTGAACTTCATATATTATATTAGTAATCCAAGGATATACTGCTAATAAAATCCCAATGATTAGTAATACAGTTCCAATAACTAACATAATATATCCTTGCTTCTTAGGCATCAGAGAACTTCCTAAAGATATGAATACCTACCCAAGCCAGTACAACCCCAATAATTTGTAACAATACACTCGGCCCAGTTTTCGGTAATTCTAGCACCAATTCAGGTACTTCTGGAATTTCCTCTTCTTCCACTGGTTCCGATACCATGGGCTCTTCTGGTTCGGGTAGCACAGGCGGTTCCTCTGGAATAGTAACAGGTGGCTCTTCCGGCATAACAATAGGCGGATCTTCTATAATAATCCCATTGTCCTTGCTGTTTCCATTGTCATTTTCATCACCATTATCACCACTACCATTGCGATCATTGCGATCCCCATTGCCGTTGTCATCACGATCATCGTCTTCGTTCCCGTTATCTTCTCTGTCGTTACCGTTAGAGTCATCATTATCACCATTATCGCCGCCATTATCATTGTCATTATCATTATCGTTGTCATTATCGTCATCATCACCATTATCATTGTCTCCATTGTCGCCATTGTCATCGTCACCATTGTCATCGTCATTGTCATTATCATCACCATTGTCAGGTACATCTAAGCACTCAGCACCGCTGATAACCAATAGACCAGCAGGATTAAACACCCAGTGCATTTCCATTAACTCACATTCTGAATCTAAATGTTCAGAACCCTGACCTTGCCAATAAGTGGTATCACCGCTGACAACAACATAAGCAACATCAACATCTGGCGACCCAGTAATCCAAAAATGTAAAACTGCGGCTGGAGAGTCATCATTGACCACACTTGCTATTGAACCATCTGTAAATGTGATAAATAATTCTCCTTCCAACTCCTTGTCAGGTTTGCCCTTATCAGGTTTACCTGGCTTTTCCTTGTCGTTATAAACTGATTCACTTACAGTTTCTGGCGGCCCTGCCTGTTCTGGTAGACTTACATGCGATGGCACCTTGTCGTGGGGTGATGCCATTGCTGTAAATGATACAATGAACAGTAACATAATTAAAATCGCAATGGTTTTTCTCAATCCTTTTGCTCCTCCTTGAATAATAATGGGGTAGAGGACGGGACTCGAACCCGCAAAGACAGGGACCACAACCCTGCGTCTATACCATTCGACTACCTCTACCAAGATGTGGCGACTCCACGGAGAATTGAACTCCGAACTTCAGGGCGACAACCTGATATTTTACCATTAAACTATGGAGCCTTATTTCCTTACATACCATCTTTCCCAATTATCTTGCGACATCCACTCTGGTTTTTCTGGACAATAAGATATGAAGGAGTGAATCTCACATGACTGGTACAGTTTTTTAAATCCACTATAGTTTGGAACATCATTAGCTTTTCTAATTTTCTTATTAGAGTATCTTTTGCAGAATTTTTTATACTTAGGATGTACTGATTTAATAATAGCTGTTCTCTTATAGCTACGACTCATTTTCTAACCCCCTTAATTAAGGATTAGAAAATCATTCTCCTCTTCATGTTAACTACCTCCTATTCTGTAGGCTATTACGAACTTTCATTAGAATCAATCCCAAACGATTCAATCCAAATCCACTTTCAATATCTACTCCCCAGAAATCATCACCCCACCAGTTTCCCTCTATTAAAACAGCATCTTTAGTTTCTAATAATTGTTCTTTAAGACCAATATTTTGTGTAAATTTATTCATTACAATCTCTTCCATTATTGCAACTTTAACATCTTCCCAATCTTCTCTCAAAGGAATTCTTCTTCCTAATTTCTTAGCTTGACTTGGAGATAAAGTTTGAAACTTCTTTCTTAATTCTTTATCTTCTGTTTTAGCCGCTTGGAAAGCTGCCTCACTACTTTTAAATTTCATTCCTTCATACTCAACATCAGCATAATAGAAGTTACTCAAAAAACTATACTGCCCTTTAAATTGACTAATTACTACTGGCATTTTACTTCTCCTTTAAAAAAAAATAATGGTGGTGGCTTCAGGGATCGAACCTGACATCTCCGCCTTATCAGGGCGTTGCATTACCGCTATGCTAAGCCACCATATTTCTTATATACTAAAGAATCCTCCCCAGTATAGAAGACCAACTATTACGGCACTATTAACCAACGACATCCAGAAACTGTGTTTGCCCTTTTGTGGTTCTCC
>SLAV01000275.1 GCA_007126655.1 Haloferula sp.
AGAACAGCACGGTGCGACTGAAGCGAGTGGCTACATCGACCAGATACTCAAAAATCCTGTGTTTCTGGTTTTCTTCCAGCGCAAACACCGGCTCATCCATTGCAATAATGCGTGAACCGTAGAGCAGACTGAAGGCTATTACCGCGCGTTGCATGCCGCCCTTAATCAGCTCACCGGTACGCTTACCAAGCTCCGGGCCAAGCTCCAGCAGCTCAATGAGTTCGCGCGTGAAGGCGGGGCTTTTGTTCTCCCAGATCCCGGCCTCGTACACCAGCTCCAGCAACTCACCCAAAGGCTGCTCGCTCTCAAACTCCATGTTCTGATACACAAAGGAGACGAGCTCGTTGCGTTGGGACTCCAGGGCGAGGTCAGCCTCTGTGGCGGCGCTGGCACCGGCCGCAGCGCTGGCACCCGCCCGGGCAAAATCGCGCGTGTCGCGGCCAAAAATAGTCACCACGCCCTCGGCAGGAAAGAGCCGCGCTCCAGCCAGCAACAAAAAGGTGGACTTCCCCACCCCGTTCGGCCCAACCAAACTCGTAACGCCGCTTGGAATCTGCAGGCTTAGCCCGCCGAAGACCTGTTCTGGTGGGGCGGGCTCGGCGGAGGTCGGCCCTTCCGTCCCATCTGTCTCAACCGGTACCGCCGGGTACACAAAACTCACATTATCAAACTCTATGGGGTTCCCGCCGTCTGCTGTACTCATGCTATCTGCTCTACTCATGCTGGCAGCGTAGCCGAAACCTGCAGGACGGAGCAAGCAACATGGGCTGCAACAGTGTTGTTTTCCGCGCCGTCTCGGCATATACTTCTCACCATGTTCAGCTTAGGTGGAAAGACAGGTAGCAGGTATCTCGGACTGGCGCTCGCAGCCCTCCTCGTATGCGCAGCAACCGCTGGAGCACAGGAAAGTGGCGGAGACTGGGGTGTCACGCTGGACAGCGACGCAACCCTGCGCCTGGTGAACGACTGGGCCGAACGCGACACCGCCTACGTGGTTTCAAGCGCTTTCTGGTCACGCTATTTTGTGCCTATGCGTGGCGATGGTGGCCTGGAGTTGGCTGCCGACCTCAGCTACACCTGGAGCGACGACCGTCCCTATCTCTTTGATGTTAATACCCTGCGCTCACGTGGTACCTTTCCGGCGGCTCTGGGCGCAGGCTCACAGCTGCAGGCCACCGCCGGGCGCTTTCGGTTCACCGAACCCACCGGCGCGGTGCTGAATCATACTGCCGACGGCGCCGAGCTGCGGCTGAGTTTCTCCCGCGTGCGCCTTACACTCGCTTCCGGCTACACCGGCCTGCAACTGGGCCCAAACTCGGACATTCGCGTGAGCGCGGCAGACTCGCAAGACCTCTCAGACGACGACGAGTTCTTTGGGCCCGCCCGGGCCTTTGGCATGCTCACACTAACGGTGCCACAGATCTTTCAGCGTCACACCGCGCGCGTCTCGGTTGTCGGACAGCGCGACCTGCGAGATGAGGTGCACGGAACAGACCCTGGTGAGGATATTTACCATTCCGGCTACTACAGCCTGCTGCTGGAGGGGCCGGTTGTGCCGAGCCTTTTCTATGACGTGTTCACCACCGTGTCCACCGGAGTCCTGGAGCTGGGGGACCTCACGGAGAACACCATGGGCCTCCTGGTCTCTGGTCGATTGCGGCTGTTCCGGCCAGACATGTCCTTCTCACGGGCAAGTCTCCGCCTCCAGTACGCAAGTGGACCCGGAGATACCTGGGACACCTTTGTCCCGGTGGTTCGTGCAAATGCTGGCACGGTGCTGGGCCTCCCACTGCAGAACATGATCGTCAGCGAGCTGCGTTACTCGCTGCGCCCCTTTTCCACCAGCAGGTCAGCGGCTATGCGTAACCTTCAGACCGGCATTGCCGCGCGGAACTTTTTCACCGCTACAGAAGAGCTTCCGGCCACCGCCGGAGTCAAACTGAACAATGCCGGGCGCTGGTTAGGAAATGAGGTTGTGCTGAATCTAGCCGGACGCATTTTTGTTGACCTTGGCTTTGCCTTGACCGGCGGAGTTTTTATACCGGAAACCGGAAGTTACGGCGTGTTCTCCGGTGAACGTCGTACCGAGTTCTATGCCAAAGCCGAGATATCCTCGGCACTTTAGGGAGGTCGGACTATGACCCGTACATCGATATTTCGTCTTTGCCTGGTTGTGGCGCTACTTGCCGCACCATTTGTCGGCAGCTTTGCACAGAGTACCGCTCTTGAGGCCCGCGTGAGCCAGCTTTCAGGCCGCGTTGAGATTCTGGAACCCGGCGGGCGCTGGCGCGCGGCGCAGGTCGGTATGGAGCTGCCGCTTGGCACCGTCATTTCCACCGGCTTTGGAGCAACAGCGGTGCTGGAAATAGGCCCGGCGCTGCTGCAGGTGCGACAACTCACGCGCATGGAACTGGAAGGGCTCGCCGAACGGGAAGGCCTTATTTCAAGTGACCTGTATCTGCAGGTCGGCCGGGTGCGCGCCGAGGTCCGCCCCACCCCCGGACGCCAGAGCGAGTTTAGAATGCGCAGCCCGGTAGCCACGGCTGCCGTCCGGGGCACCAGCTTTGAGTTTGACGGCCTGAACCTCACGGTAGAAAGCGGCACGGTACAGCTCTCCAACCAGCTGAACCAGAGCGTGTTTGTAGATGCCGGTGAGGGCAGCAGCGCCGAGGGCGCCGACGGCCCGGTCTCGGTTATTGAGGCCCACGAAGCCGCCGCCACGGTGCAGGTGTACACCGCGCCTCCGGGTGAAACCCGCACCGAAGGTACCCGCACCACCGCAGTGGTGAGCGAGACGGCAAGCATCCGCATTGACTTTGTCATTGACGGCTTTGAGAGTTTCTAGTCATGAATACCCTCCGCAGCACCCGCGTTTTCGCCGTCCTGCTTGGCCTGTCTGTGATC
>SLAV01000217.1 GCA_007126655.1 Haloferula sp.
AAAGTCCGGATCCACCGCGCCATCGGCCAGCAACCGCCGCAATTTGCCATCCGGCCCCGTGGTCAGCAAACCGCCGTCGCCATCCTCCACCAATACGAACGCAGTTTCGTGCGGACGGCTCAGATCGATCCCGCGCACAAGCTGGTTCCCCTCGTCGCGCCACTCCACGCGCTGATGCACCGCCTCCGGCTGCGGCCACAGATTCAACGCCGGGATCGGCGGGCCGTATGCCAGTCGGTATCCTCCGGCAACACCCGCATCGAGCGCCGCGCGGCGTTCACCATCAAGCGGCAGCCCGCTTCCGGCGACAAGCGCTCCATCGTGCTCCACAAGAAACACCCGCTGGTCAAGCGGTGCGGGACCCATGCCATGCAACAATGGATACCCTCCGGGCGGATCAAACCCGAGAACACGGATGGTCATGCCCGGGCCGGCGACGGCAGCGACTGGCGCGAGCGGCCAATCGCCATCGTGGATTTCCACCGGTTGCCATGATGCTCCATCCACATCCTGCCTCACCAGCCTCCGCGAGCCATCGGCATGCCGCACGATCAGATAGAGAAACCCGCCGCGCTCGAACTGCGGGAAAATCCCCACCTCCGCAGGCAACCCGGTGAGAAACCCGCTCTCCATCCCGCCATCCTGATCGACCAACACTCCGCCGGATTCCGGCTCCGAAACCAGCAGCCGCCCGTCCGCCAACGGCAACAGACCGCCGGAATCCTGAATCACCCGGCCCGCCGGCACCCATCCCGACGCGGGCGGCGGCAGCAGACTCTCCGTCAGAACCGCATCCACTTGCCCATCCGCCGCCAGCCGAACGACACCCCCGGTTTCCACCCCGTCCACCGTCGCAAACCCGCCGAACAAGCAAACCCGGCCATTCGCATCCAGCCGTGCCTCGGAGATCTCCGCGGGCGCGTTCAACCGCAGGTCGAACGTTTCAAGCACATCCCCCGGATGGACGGCGAGCGCCGGGGTGATCAGCAAAGCGACAGCGCGCAGGGGATAAAGATTCATCAACAAATGATCCGCATGGACCGGCAGCAGGGTTGCATCGATTTTCTCCGGCCACACAACCCATCGCAAATTCAATAACTCCATGGAACATCCAGGGGTCACGATTGGCCAGAAAATTTCAGGAATGGCGCGGAAATTCATTCAGAATGGAATTTCACCGGTTTTGTCCGGCAATTTGATGATGATCGGGAAGCATCATTTGCGGATCTTCAATCCGTGGCCGTCCCTGAATCAGTGGGAACTTCTTTTTCCACGGCATGAGACCCGGGTGAGTGACCTTCCCGGAGTGGATTTCCCGCAGATTCAGGAACAGCCACAGATGGACAATAAAATATTACCTGAAAAATAAAATTCCATCTCCTAGCGCTTGCCCATTCACATTTTCATTCTCCAGCACGGCGGGAGCATCAACCGCCGCGGGTGGACAATCCCGCAGCCAACTTTGAAAAACCGGTTCCTGGTTGGCCACAATAGATGCAAAATTCACAAAATCGGGAGATTGCGTTTTTTTTGTGGCCTTTGTGCTTTTTGTGGCCGTTTTCCGGTAAGGTCGTCGGGAACTTGCACCGCCGATGGGCGGACAACGACGGGACGAACTTTTTCCCCCGAAAGAAAGGAGTCGGAGGCACCTTCTACGGGAAGTTAGTGGGGAGTCGTGCCTTCGGTGTGCAGCCGCTCGTGAAAAAATCCGCCATGCCTATCACAAAAGCTGGCTGAGAAACGTCCGCGCCGGAACTGCGATCGGCCTGCCGGTTCTGGTAAAACAAACAGCATCGACGCGTTCGCCATTATTATTTCAACATTATCGCGAAATAGTCATGATCATTTTACGATGATGCGTAAATGGGTCGCATCCTGACACCCCTCAGGGGAACGTCAGCGGCCCCTGGCCCTGCGGCCCGAGCGGGATGCCCAGGCTGATCCATACAACCAGCATCACCGCCCAGATGATCGTGAAGACGAACGTGTAGGGCAGCATCATCGAGATCAGCGTGCCCATGCCCGCCTTCGGCCGGTAGCGCTGCATGAAGGTGATCACGATGATCAGGTAGGCGTTGAGCGGGGTGATGATGTTCGTCGTCGAGTCGCCGATCCGGTAGGCCGCCTGCGTCAGCTCCGGGCTGATGCCCACCAGCATGAACATCGGAATGAAAATCGGCGCCACGATCGAATACTTCGCCGACATCGAGCCGATCAGCAGATTGAACACGCCGACGAACCCGATGAACACCAGCAGCAGCGCCCAGCTCGGCATCTGGATCGTCGCCAGCCACTGCCCGCCCGCTTCCGCCAGCATCCGCCCGAGTCCGCTCTGCTGGAAACAAAAAATGAACTGCCCCGCGAAGAACGCCAGCACGATGATCGGAGCCATCGAGGCGATGCTTTCGCAAAACAACCGCGCCACGTCCTTGTCGTTGCGGATCATCTTCTGGTGGATGCCGTATGCCACCCCGGGGATGAACAGGGCGAAGAAAAGCAGCGGCACCACCACCATGATCCAGCGCGGCATCAGCGGGTTCTCGCCCGCTTCCGCCACCGCCTCGCCCACCTCGCCGTGCAGCGGCGCGCCGGGGATGAAGATCGCGCAGGCCAGCACCACCGCGAACAACCCGCCCGCGCCGAGCGCCCACAATACCCCGCGTGCCTCCGATGGCGAGACCCGCGCCGCGTCCGCCCCGCCGTCCTCCGGCGTCACCAGTTCCCCGCGCGAGCGGTTCAGGTTCGGCTCGACGATTTTCTCGGTCGTCCACCACCCGGCCGCCGTCAGCACGAACGTCGAGGCGATGGCGAAAAACCAGTTCGACGCCGGGCTCACCGTGTATTCCGGATCGATCACCCGCGCCCCGTTCTGGCTCAATTCCGAGAGCATCGGGTCGATGCTGGTGATGAACAGGTTCGCGTTGAACCCCGCCGAAGTCCCCGCGAAGGCCGCCGCAATCCCCGCCAGCGGATGCCTGCCGAACGCGTAATACGCCATCGCCGCCAGCGGCGGCAGCACGATGTAGCCGGCATCCACCGTCAGCGTGGACATGATGCCCACGAACACTGTCGCCGGCGTCAGCATCCGCGCGGGCAGCCGCGCCAGGCTCAGCTTCAGCAGCGCCGCGATGAACCCGGTGCGCTCCGCCACGCCCACGCCGAACATCGCGATCAGCACCACCCCGAGCGGCGGGAATTCGATGAAGTGCTTGCGCATGTTCTTCAGCGCCCAGAACAGGCCGTCGGATGTCAGCAGGCTGTTCGCCCGGTGTTCCTCGCCGGTGGCCACCCATTCCGCCGCGCCGTCGCCCGCCTCGGCCGGGCGCATTTCCACCACATGCCAGTCGCCGGTGACCGCCAGGTGGCTCACCACCAGCACCAGCACCGTGCCGATGGCGAACAAGGTGGCCGGATCCGGCAGGCGGTTGCCCACGGTTTCAACAAGACGGAGAAATCGACGCATGACGGCTGGCAGGTGGCGAACGGCGGCAAATCATCGAAATTCCGCCCGACCTGGCGAGCACCGATTTCCCGCCTGTGTAAAACGATCCCCGCTCATCACGCCTCATTGCCCGACATCTGGAAAAATTGCTTGGCCTGCCCACGTATCCGGCCTGTAGTCCCCGCCACAATAAACTCATGATCTGCCGAATTCTCCATCAAACCCCGCGTATCCTCGCTTGTGCGTGCGCTGTCGTCGCCATGGCCGCCACCGCCCATGCCTTCCCCGCCACCGACCTCCGCTGCGACGGCGTAACCGACTCCGTCGCCGCCAGCCCCACGCCGCGCTTCACCTGGCGGATCGAATCCGAAGCCCGCGGCCAGTCGCAATCCGCCTGGCACATCATTGTCTCCAGCACGGCTGAAAGACTCGCCGCCCGCGAAGGCGACCTGTGGGATTCCGGGAAAATCCCGGCCACCCGCGAACCCCATGTCCGCTACGCCGGCGAGCCGCTCGAACCCGGCGGCCCCTACCACTGGGCCGTCCGCGTCTGGAATGCCGATGACGAGGACAAAGGCTGGAGCGATGCCGCCACCTTCGAGGTCGCCCCCACCACGCCCGAACACTGGCACGGCGCGCAATGGATCGACGACGGCAAGGATCTTCCCGAGCGCGACGAGGATTTCTACGAGGACGATCCCGCCCCGCTGATGCGCCGCGATTTCGAAATCGAAAAACCGGTTGCCCGCGCCCGCCTCCACGTCGCCGGCCTCGGCTACGCCCTCGCCAGCATCAACGGCGAGCGACTCGAAGACCAGATCCTCGACCCGCCGTGGACCAACTTCGACAAGCGCATCCTCTTCCGCACCCACGACGTCACCGCCGCCCTCGCCGAGGGCGACAACACGCTCGGCATCACCCTCGGCAACGGCTGGTACAATCTTGAGCCGCTCCGCATGTGGGGCCGCCGCATTTTCCGCGAGGCCCTGCCGTCCGGCCGCCCGCGCGCCATCGCCCTGCTCGTCGTCGATCACCCGGATGGCAGCCAAACCACCGTCACCACCGGCCCCGATTGGAAAACAACCGAAGGCCCGTCGCTGCGCACCTCGATCTTCCTCGGCGAAAAACGCGATGCCCGCCTCGCCATTCCCGGCTGGGATGCTCCCGGCTTCGACGACACCGAATGGCGGCCCGTGCTTGTCGCCGACCGCCCGCTCGATCCGCTGATGCCGCACCTCGACATGCCGCCCGTGCGCGCCAGCAAGACGTTCCCCGCCGTCGCCGTCACCGAGCCGGAACCCGGCGTGTTCGTCGTCGATTTCGGCGTCAACTTCACCGGCATCCCCGAGCTGGAACTCGACGTCCCCGAGGGGACCGAACTCTACCTGCGCTTCGGCGAGCTGCTCCACGACGACGGCACGCTCAATCCGATGTCCGCCGTCGCCGGCCAGATCAAGGGCACCCGCACCGACGACGACGGCAACGAGGTCTCCATGGGCGGCCCCGGCGCGCCCGCCATCGCCTACCAGCGCGCCGCCTACATCGCCCGCGGCGGCGGTGAGACGTTCATCCCCGAGTTCACCTACTACGGCTTCCGCTACATGGAGATCAACGGCCTGCCCGAGGCTCCGGAACCCGGCGACTTCCGCGCCCATTTCCTCAATTCCGACATCCGGCCCGCCGGCTCGTTCGCCTCGTCCGACGACCTGCTCAACGAAATCCAGGAAATCACCCTGCGCACCTTCCTCGCCAACGTCGTCAGCGTCCAGTCCGACTGCCCGCACCGCGAGCGCCTGGGCTACGGGGCGGACATCGCCACCTCCAGCGAGGCCTACCTCATGAATTACGACATGGCCGGCTTCTACGCCAAGACCGTGCGCGACTGGGCGGACGCCGCCCTGCCCGATGGCAACTTCACCGACACCGCACCGTTCGTCGGCATCCAATACTGCGGCGTCGGCTGGGCGAAGGTCCACCCGCTCCTCATGGAGCAGCTCTACAACCACTACGGCGACATCGACCTCATCCGCGAGCAGCTCCCCGCCACCATCCGCTGGCTCGATGGCGAGGCCGCGCGCCGCGAGGACGGCCTCGTCACCAGCGGCCTCAGTGACCACGAGTCGCTCAACGGCATCCGCGGCCCGGTGCTCATCACCCCGCTTTTCATCGACGCCGCCCGACGCGTCGCCCGCCTCGCCCGCATCATCGGCATGGACGACGAGGCCGCGCGCTTCGACGCCATGGCCATCGAATCCACCTCCGCCTGGCAGGAGGCGTTTTTCGACATGGAGAACGGCAACGTCGGCGAGGGCACGCAGTCCGAACTCATTTTCGCGCTCGGCTTCGACGTCGTCCCCGAGATTGCCGCGCCCGCCGTCATGGAGCGCCTCGTCAACGAACTCGAATCCGCCGAGGACGGCCCCGCGCTCACCACCGGCATCTACGGCACCCACCTCCTCCTCGAACACCTCTCCCGCGAGGGGCATCACGATGTCGCCCACGCCCTCGCCACCCGCACCACGTTCCCGTCGTGGGGATGGATGATTGAAAACGGAGCCACCACCCTGTGGGAGGACTGGCGCGGCACCGATGGCGCGAAGTCCCACAGCCATCCGATGTTCGGGTCGGTTTCCGCCTGGTTCTTCCGCTGGCTCGGCGGCATCCAGCCCGCACCCGACGCCGTCGGCTTCGACCGCGCCGTGATCCGCCCGCACGTCGTCGCCGATCTCGAATGGGTGGAAACCTCCCACCGGTCGATCCGCGGCCTCATCGAATCGAACTGGCGCGTCACGCCCGAAGGCACCCGGTTCGAAATCGTCATCCCGCCCGACACCACCGCCACCATCGAGCTGCCCGCCGGCGTCGCCACCGAGTCCGGCCGCCCCGTTTCCGAGGTCGATACGCTCGAACCCGCCTACTCGTCCGACGCGGTCCAGGCATTCCGCGCCGCCAGCGGCACTTATGATTTCCTCGTCAAGTAAACCGCAATCCATCCATCTTCATGAAACGAATCATTCCCACCATCGCCGCCCTCGCGGCCAGCCATCTCGCGGCGCTTGCCGACAAACCGCTCAACATCGTCGTCCTCTACGCCGACGACTGGCGCTACGACGTCATCGCCGCCGCCGGCCACCCCGTCATCAAGACCCCGCATGTGGACCGCCTCGCTGCGGAAGGCGTGCTATTCACCCAAAACCGCGTCACCACATCCATCTGCGGCGTCAGCCGCGCCAGCCTCTACACCGGGCAATGGATGTCCCGCAACGGTTGCACCGGCTTCGACATGTTTACAACCCCGTGGGAGGAAACCTACCTCGGCCTCGTCCGCGACAACGGATACCACCTCGGACACATCGGCAAATGGCACAATCGACCGCTCCAGGAGGAGAAATTCGACTTCTGCCGCAGCTACCATGTCTTCCACTGGCACCGCATGGAGGGGGAGAGCCATCTCGTCCACGTCACCACCCGCAATGAGAACGACACCCTCGACTTCCTCCGCGGACGCCCGCGCGACCAGCCGTTCGCCGTCACCGTCTGCTTCTTCGCCCCCCATGCCGACGACTCGCATCCGCAGCAATACCTCCCCATGCCTGAAAGCTTCGAACTCTACCGCGACGTGGACATCCCCGTGCCGCCCAACGCCACGGAGGAATCCTGGAACCGCCTCCCGCCGTTCTTCACCGAGGAAAACGAAGGCCGCGCCCGCTGGCGGCTGCGCTTCGACACCGAAGGCAAATATCAGGAAATGATGAAAAACTACTTCCGCCTCATCACCGAGGTGGATGCCGCCATCGGCACCATCCTCGCCGAGCTGGAAGAGCAGGGCGTGCTCGATGAGACCCTCGTCATCTTCACCAGCGACAACGGCTACTACCACGGCGAACGCGGCCTGGCCGACAAATGGTATCCCCACGAGGAAAGCATCCGCGTCCCGCTCGTGATCCGCGATCCACGCCTGCCCGAGGAAAGGCGCGGCATGCGAAATGACGACTTCACCCTCAACGTCGATCTCGCCCCCACGATCCTCGCCGCCGCCAACATCCCAGCGCCCGAGCGAATGCAGGGCACCGACATCGCCCCCCTCTACCTCCAGGAGGATCCGCCCGAATGGCGGCAGGAGTTCTTCTACGAACACCCCACCATCCGCGACGAATCCTTCATCCCCTCGTCCCAGGCGCTCGTCCGCAAGGATTGGAAATACTTCTACTGGCCCGGCCACGACTACGAGCAGCTATTCCACCTCGAAACCGACCCTCTCGAGGAAAACGACCTCGCCCGCGACCCCGCCCACGCCGACAAACTCGCCGAAATGCGCGCCCGCTTCAAGGAACTCCGCGAAAAAGCCAAATAACCCCGTGGAAGGTGCCTCCGGCTCCTTCATTCATCACGTAGCAGCAAGCCTCCGGCTCCTTCCACCACCGGTTCCATCACCGGAATAAAGCCCCTGTGTCCTTTCGGCCCTGAAGTCCGCATTTGGAACCACGGATTTCAGATTACACAGAGAATGATTGGGGAGCCCCTGTTTCATGTAAGATCAATCTGTTGGATCAAAGGGCGGATTTTCCGCAACCGATTAAAAATCCGGGTAATCCGATTAATCTGTGGTTAACAAATTCCCGGAAACCCATGAAAATCCCGCTCGTCCCAACGCTTTTCGCCCTCGCATCAATCACCATCGCAGGAGCCGGGTTGGAACCACTCGCCGACCCCGGTCCCGTCGTCAACGTCACCCTCGGCGGGGCCGCCGATCATCCCGGGGAAATCCAAATCCGTTCCGGCGCCGGCACCCGGGGCGCGTTGATGCAAAGCCGCAACACCACCCCGTCCGCGGGAGCACTCAACCGCGCCTTTCTTCTGCGCGACGGGCAACTCCATCGCCTCCCCGAACCCGGCCGGCCGGACGTGCGCCTCATGGACGGGGACTTCATCCAAATCCCGGTCCGCCAACCTTACGGGCGGGATGCCAGGGAGCGGCGCACTTATGTCCTCAAACTCGCCGGCTCCAAAAAGTATTCCGACCGGCTTTTCCACCAACGGAATCTCGACCTGGAAGGAACCTGGCGGACCAATTGGTGGTATGGCGTGCGCGGGCGTGAACTGCGGACACCCGATGATGACTACCTCTCGGCTTTCATCTCACCGCTACCCGGGAGATTCACGGTATGCCCCGATACCGAAAAATATCTAGGAATCGATTCCGGCGACCGGCCCGAATCCCTGTTGGTCCTCACCTTCAGCGACATGCTCGCCCATGGACTTCCCGCCGACCGTCTGGATCGCATGAAAGATCGCGAGCGTTTCATCCTCTCCGCGATTTGTGAAGCGATCAACGCAACGCCATACCGCCTCGTCATGGGAACATCATCGGGGCGCATGACGATTGATCACACATACACCTTCATCCGCTCTGCCGCCGGAAAACACGGAGAATTCGGCGAAAAAGCGGCGCGTTTCCTCGTCGATCACATGCCAAAAGCGGACAAGGAAAACCTCACCGCGGAATTCCTGCTCGAAAACCTCACCCTCGCCCTCAAAGCCCGCGAGACCTTCCCGTGGGCCGCGGATGTCCCCGAAGAGATCTTCTTCAACGACGTCCTCCCCTACGCCGTCTTCGACGAGCCGCGCGACCCGTGGCGCGCCGAATTCCTCGAACTCGCCACCCCCGTCGTCCGCGACGCCCGCACAGCCGCCGAAGCCGCCCAGCTCCTCAACCGCGACTTCTTCAAACTCATCAACACCCACTACCACACCGGCCGCGAACGCACCAACCAGTCGCCGCGCGAATCGATCGAGCAGGGCAAGGCGACCTGCACCGGCCTCTCGATCATCCTCGTCGCCGCCTGCCGGGCCGTCGGCATCCCCGCCCGCGCCGCCGGCACCCCGCTCTGGTGGAACCGCAGCGGCAACCACACCTGGGTCGAAATCCGGGACGACGGCGAATGGCACTTCACCGGGGCCGACGAATACAACGAAAACGGACTCAACCGCGGCTGGTTCACCAACCACGCCGCCCGCGCCGACGCCGACAACCCGGTCCACGCGATCTACGCCACATCATGGAAAAAGGACGAAGGCCGATTCCTCATGGCCTGGGCTCCCGACAGCCGCGATGTCGGCGGCGTCAACGTCACCGATGCCTACACCACCCGCGATGCCGAACCGGACGACAGGCCAACCATCGGCGTCCGCTTTTTCAACAACGAGGACACCCGCGAGGCAAAGCCCGGCACCCTCACCACCCCGGCCGGCACTCCCATAACCACCTTCACCACCCACGCCGGCACCACCGACCTCAACGACACCCCGCGCGTCCCGGTCACCCCCGGCGATTCGTACCGCTTCCGTTTCGTCATCGACGGCCGGCCCCGCGAAACCGCCCCGTTCACCATCGATGGGGACCACCCCGACATCCGCGACGTCCGCCCCGCCGATCTCACCGAGGCCCCGGACTTTTCAGATGACGCCGACGACGCCACCCCGCTCACCCGGGACCTCGCCGCCCGCGCCATCGATTTCACCTATGAATCGCTCGTCGCCGAAGATCGCGAAAAACGCCGGGCCGAACTCGACGAAAAATCCATCACCCGCGACGGCCACACCATGCGCTGGCTCGAAAAAACCTTCGGCCCCGAAGACCCGCCGCCCGGCGGACGCTCGCTATGGATCTCCATGCACGGCGGCGGCGGCGCGCCCGAACGCGTGAACGATCAACAATGGCGGAACCAGATCGAACTCTACGAACCCGAAGAGGGCATCTACGTCGCGCCCCGCGCGCCCACCGACACCTGGAACCTCTGGCACCAGGCGCACATCGACGTCCTCTTCGCCCGCCTCATCGAGAACATGATCGCCCTGCGCGGCGTCAACCCGGACAAGATTTATCTCATGGGCTATTCCGCCGGCGGCGACGGCGTCTGGCAGCTCGCCCCGCGCATGGCCGACCGCTTCGCCGCCGCCGCCATGATGGCAGGCCACCCGAACGACGCCTCCCTGCTCGGCCTCCGCAACCTCCCCTTCGCCATCTTCATGGGCGGGAACGACGCCGCCTACAACCGCAACACCGTCGCCGCCGAAAAATCCGAGAAACTCGCTGCGCTACATGAGGCCGATCCCGAAGGCTACCCCCACCTCTCCCGCATCTACCCCGGTGTCGGTCACTGGATGAACCTCAGATGCGCCGAAGCCCTGCCGTGGATGGCGGAGTTCACCCGCGACCCGTGGCCCGCAAAAATCGTCTGGCACCAGAGCCGGGTCGTCCACCACCGCTTTTACTGGCTGCGCGTTCCCGAAGGCACCGCCGAACCCGGCGCCACCCTCACCGCAACCCTCGACGGGCGCACCATCCACCTCGAAGGCGACGTCCCCGACGGCACCGAACTCCTCCTCTCCGACCATCTCCTCGACCTCGACGA
This sequence comes from Haloferula sp., assembly GCA_007126655.1. Taxonomy (GTDB): domain Bacteria; phylum Verrucomicrobiota; class Verrucomicrobiia; order Verrucomicrobiales; family Akkermansiaceae; genus Luteolibacter. Next base: position 10,858 of record SLAV01000217.1, read on the forward strand.
ACCCGTCGAAATCCGCATCAACGGCGGGCCGCCCGTCGAGCACCGCCCCGTCCGCACCCTCGCCACCATCCGAAGCGCCCTCCGGGAGCGCCTCGACCCCGCCGCCACCCCCACGGCCGCCATCACGCTGCCATAACCACATCATTCGAACCCGCTGAATCAAGGG
>SLAV01000141.1 GCA_007126655.1 Haloferula sp.
ACGTCGAGGACGTGGGCCTCGGTGATGTGGTCGCCGCAGAAGGCGACGAGCTGGTCGAGCATCGACTGGGCATCGCGCATGCCGCCGTCGGCGCCTTTGGCGATGGCCCAGGCGGCGGTGTCGTCGAGCCGGATGTTCTCGTTTTTGGCGATGTGGGCGAGGTGGTCGGCGATCTGGCGGGTGGGGATGGGGCGCAGGTCGAAGCGCTGGCAGCGGGAGATGATCGTGGGGAGGATTTTGTTGGCCTCGGTGGTGGCGAAGATGAATTTGACGTGCGGCGGCGGCTCCTCGAGCGTCTTGAGCAGGGCGTTGAAGGCGGCGTTCGAGAGCATGTGGACCTCGTCGATGTAGTAGATCTTGAACTGTCCGCGGGCGGGGGCGAAGCGGACGGATTCGCGGAGGTCGCGCACCTGCTCGACGCCATTGTTGGAGGCGCCGTCGATTTCGAGGACGTCGAGCGAGCGGCCTTCGGCGATTTCCTGGCAGATGTCCTCGTCGGGGTCGAAATCGGCCGTGGGGCCGCCGGAGCAGTTGAGGGCCTTGGAGAGGATGCGGGCGGTGGACGTCTTGCCGGTGCCGCGGGGGCCGACGAAGAGGTAGGCGTGGGCGAGGCGCTTCTGTTCGATGGCATTGCGCAGCGTGCGCACGACGTGGTCCTGGCCGAGCACGTCTTCGAACGTGCGGGGCCGGTATTTCCGGGCGAATACCTGGTAGCTCACGCGGCGACTGTAGGGGCGGGGCGCGGGTTTGTCATGGTTTTTGGGGAGAGAGGTGGATGCGGGGTGAATTGACTGGTTGGGGATGCCGGACCGTGATTGGATCGGAGGCGAATTTGTTTTGTCACACCATGAAAATCCTGGTCGTCGAAGATGAGAAGAAAATCGCGTCATTCATCCGGATGGGGTTGGAGGCGGAGGGGTTTGTTGTGGATGTGTCGCGTCATGGTGACGAGGGCTACACGCTGGCCACGACGCGGCCCTACGACGCGCTGGTGCTGGACATCATGTTGCCCGGGCGCGACGGGCTGAGCATTTTGAAAAACCTGCGGCTCAAGGGGAATCCGGTGCCGGTGATCCTGCTGAGCGCGCGCTCGGAACCCCATGAGCGGGTGGAAGGGCTGAACCTCGGGGCGGACGACTATCTGGTGAAACCGTTTTACATCGAGGAGCTGGTGGCCCGCCTGCATGTGGTGACGCGCCGTGGCGGCGGCACCGGGGCGAGCACGTTGGAGGTGGGTGACCTGACGGTGGATTTGCTCACACGCGAGGTGACGCGCGGTGGCCAGGTGATCGTGCTGACGGCGCGTGAGTTCCAATTGCTGGAACACCTTGCCCGCAACCCGGGCCGGGTGCTCACGCGTGCACAGATCTGCGAACGCGTGTGGGACTACGATTTTGATCCCGGCACGAACCTGGTGGACGTCTATATCCAACGGTTGAGGCGGAAAATCGATGTCGCGGACGCCCCGTCGGTGATCGAAACCATCCGCGGGGTTGGCTACCGCATGCGCAAAGGGTCATGAAATCCTCCCCGCTACGCCTGCGCATCGCGCTGCTGTCCACCCTGTTGTCCGGCGCGGTGATGCTGATTGCCGGGTTCGGCGCGTGGTGGGTGGTGGCGCAGCAGAAAACCGAGGCACTCGATGCCCGGATCCGCGCGCTGGGGACACGGCAGCCCGGCTGGATGTTCCAGGATCGCGATTTCAGCCGGCTGGAGGATAACCTGGAGTTCGTGATCACCGTACCGGGCGACGCCATCCCGTATTTCCTGTTGGTGGCGGACGGTGGCGGGCAGGTGCTTCACCAATCCGATGATTGGCCGGATGACGTGGAGCTTGCGCCACTGGTCGCTCCCTTGGAAAACCGCGATGATCCGCCAATTGGGAACGATGAGGCCGATTTTACGCGCGGTTGGGGCGGCGGGCGTGGCCATGGTCGGCCGGGCCGCGGGCGCGGGCCAGGGGGCGGCCAGGCGATGCGGTTTACGAAAGTTCCGGAGTTTTCCAGCATTCACGCGGGCGGCCGGCGCTGGCGCGTCGGTCGTTTGGGAAATGACGAGCTGACGCTGGTGATCGGCCTGAGTGCGGATGCGACGGCGGCCGAGCTGCGCCAGTTGCGCAATGCGGGGGCGATCGCTTTTCCCGCCGCGCTTTTGTTGATCGGGCTCGGCGGGTGGGTGGTGGCCGGGCGGGCGTTGCGGCCGTTGCAGCGGATTGCGGAGGCCGCGTCGCGCGTGCATGCGCGTGGCTTGAACGAGCGCGTCCCGCAGCTCGGCGGCGACCCGGAGATCACGCGCCTGGTTACCATGCTCAACGAAATGATGGACCGCCTGGAGGCCGGTTTCCACCAGGCCACCCGTTTCAGTGCGGACGCCTCGCACGAATTGAAAACCCCGCTGGCCATCATGCGCGGCGAAATCGAGCAGGCCATCGCCCGCGCCACGCCGGACTCGCGCGAGCAGCGAACCCTCAACAGTCTGCTGGAGGAAACCCAGCGGCTCGGCGGCATTCTACGGAGCCTGCTGCTGCTTTCGCGCGCCGATGCCGGGCGATTGGTGACGACGCACGCGGTCGTGGACCTGACTGGACTCGTGCGCGAGCTTGTGGAGGACACCACCGCTTCCGCAGAGGAGTGCGGCGTCCAGGTTGATTGCAGCCTTGCGGAAGGTGTCCGGGTCTCCGGCGATGAATCGCTTCTGCGCACGGCGATCCTCAACCTGCTTGCCAACGCCATCAAACACAACGAGTCCGGGAGTCGTGTGACCATCGAACTCACACAAGTCGATGGCATGGCGCGGCTGGCCGTCGCCAACACCGCCGCCGCAATACCCGGCGAAGAGCGGGAGGCGATTTTCGACCGATTCGCGCGCGGCCGCCACGCTCGCGACGCCTCGCGCGATGGCACCGGACTGGGGCTGAGCCTCGCCCGCGAAATCCTCCACGCCCATGGCGGCACGATCCGGCTTCTTGACGATGCGGGCGATGGTTTCGTCCGTTTTGTTGCCACCATTCCAGATGCGGGCAACACGGCGGTTTAAAGTCTGCGCATTTTTGAACTACGGATCCATGCTTCGGGTGGCGCCCAGCAGGCGGAAGAACCGCTGCGGAACGTCGCGCGGACGGCTCCATTCCATCAGGCCGGTGATGCCATCCGTCGACGCATCGGTCTGCTGCCAGTGTCGCAGATCGGTGCTGGTTTCGATGAGGTATTCCCCAATCCGCATCAGTCGGCCAGCTGAGGGCGATATTGGTCTCGCCGATGTGGATGTTGGGCACTGGTGTGGCTCCATTGGGAGCCAGCACCACTTCGAAAGTGCGGCCGGATGCCCCGGTGTTGCCACGGTTTCCGGCATCCGCCATTGTCACCACACCACCGGGTTGGATCACCAAGGGCACCGTCCACGCTCCGTCCTGAAGCGTGAACACGCCGGAATAGACAACCGCGCGCTCGAGGAATTCTCCCGGAGCCGGCCCGGCCTCGATGACGGTGGCGACATTCAGGTCGCGGCGGCGGTATTCCGGTTGCGGTGGCGTGGCCAGCATCGACTCGGCCGGCACGGTCGGCCCGTCGGGCCCCTCGATGACTTGAAACCGGCGGACCTGATTGGTGTAGATGCCATTGAAGAACGGACGGTAGCGTCCGTCGTAGTTCTGGCCCATCACGATGTGGGTCGAAGGCGTTCTGCCCAGAGAGACCGTGCAGGCCGGCGGTGCGCCCGGCAAGCAGGATCCACTGCCCGTCCCATTTCGCGGCCGCCACTGAATGGAGCGTGGGCATAGACGCGGGGGCGAACGAGGTTTCACGCAGCGTGATGGTGTATGGCAGGGTGCCGTCAACGAGTGGTGCGTCGAGATCGGTCTGGTGGATGGCCAGCGAGTGGTGGGAAACGAGCCCGAGGATCAGCAGGCTGTAGGCGGTATATTTCATGCGGGTGGTTTTCTGGAGCATTGGAACAGCGAATTCCGCCATGGCGATGTGGCCGCCATGACGGAGATTCTTGCGTGCGGCTGATTCTCGCGGGTCAGTTGCAGCCGGGTCCGCTGCCGTCGCGGCGGCGCTGGCGTTGTTGGTCGCCTCTGCCGCTGCCGTCGCGGTTGCCGCGGCGGAGTCCCCGGCCTTCGCCGTTGCCATCGCGTTGGCCGCGCCGGAATCCCTGGCCGCTGCCGTTGCCTTGGCCGCGACCCTGGTTCATGAACCCACTGCCGTCGCATTCATTGCCGCAGGTGCCGCGTTCCTGCCCGCAACGGCCGGTGTTGGTGGTTTCGGCAAATGCGAATCCGGCGCTGACGAGCAGGCCGGCGACGATTGTGATGATGGATTTCGTTTTCATGTCGGTGGTTTTCTATGGGTTGGTTTTCCTGTTTTTCCTGTTTTTCCTGTATTTGAAGGAGGAATCGGTCCGTCCTTTCAATGGATAAAACGCTCCCAAGATGAACACCGGGCACGAGGTTTGATGACAGCTTTGTCATATTCGCGGGAAATCCTTGTGGGTGGCCTCAGGGGTCACCGGGCACGTCGCAGAGGCCTTGGTTGGCCCGGGTTTCGCGAAGGGTGCGGGGTAGGGCCAAACCGACGAGGCCGCTGACACCGGCCTCGTCGATGGCGTCGATAGTGGTGAGAACACGGTCGGGCACGACCGCTTCGGAGTTGTGTGGCACGTTGCGATAATCGCAGGGGCTTTGATCAGGGTGGATTTGCCGCTGGCAGATGCGCCGGTGAGCAGCATGACGCCACGCAGGGCGGCGGTGGTGTCGAGCAGGTCGCGGGCTTCGCGATGGCTTTAGGCGGCGCGCAGGGTGGGGCCTGTGGCGAAGTCGACCATCCAAAGGTCGTTGGGCGCGGGGGACGGAGGCTTTTTGGCGGTCGGCGCGCAGGCTGCGGCTTTCACGGCCGTGGGTTTTGAGGTGGCGGTAGATGGAGCTGATGGAGGGCAGGTCGTGGCCGTGCTGCTGCCAGTGGTGGTGGTGGACTTGCAGCGGGGTCTTTGGGTTTTTCGCGGATCAACTCGAAGCCAAACTCCGCGGCTTGAAAACATCCGGACCCCACGGCGCGCGCGTCACTCGCGCTGGTCCTTCGGCATCGCGAGGAATGCCTTGATCGCCGCATGATCGCGGGTGTTGAGGACATCCTCCCGCCGCAGCCACCCCTTCCGCGCCACCCGCACGCCGAGGCTCAGGTTGTGCAGGCCCTCCGGGCGGTGCGCGTCGGGATTGATCGCGCACAACACCCCCTTGTCGCGGGCGCGACGCCACCAGCGCCAGTCCATGTCGAGCCGCATCGACGAGCAGTTCAACTCGATCACCGTCCGGGTTTCCGCCGCGCAATCAATCACTTTGGCGATGTCCACCGCGTAACCGTCGCGCCGCAGCAACAGCCGCCCGGTCAGGTGCCCGAGCATGGTCACGTGCGGGTTCTCCATCGCCCTGCAGATGCGCCGCGTCATCGCCTCTTCGTCCAGAGTAAAGGCGCTGTGAACCGATGCCACGACGTAATCGAGTTTCTCCATCACCCCGTTGTCGAAATCCAGCGTGCCGTCCTTCAGAATGTCCACCTCCGCACCTGCGAACAAACGGCACCCCTCCCGCCCGGCATTGAATGACGCGATTTCATCCACCTGCGCGGCGAGCCTCGTCTCGTCGAGTCCGCGCGCCTGGAACGAGGATTTCGAATGATCCGCGATGCCGAGGTATTGCAAGCCGAGGTCCATTGCCGCCTCCGCCATCTCCTCGAGCGTGGCCGTGCCGTCGGAAGCTGTCGTGTGATTGTGGAACGTCCCGCGCAGGTTCTCCAGCTCGATCAAACGCGGCAGGCCGCTCTCGCCGGACGCCGCCTCGACCTCGCCCAGGTTCTCGCGCAACTCGGGCGGCACAAAGCGAAGGCCGAGCGCCTCATAAATTCCGGCTTCGTCTTCCGCCGCGACATCCTCCGCCCCGTCGCCGGTGAATCCATATTCGTTGAGTGACAGCCCGCGCTTGAGCGCCAGCGAACGCAGCGCGACGTTGTGCTCTTTCGAGCCGGTGAAGTATTGCAAGGCGAAGGGGAATTGCGCGTTGGAAACCGCCCGCAGGTCGCACTGCAGCCCGTTGCCGAGCCGCACCGAGGCCTTGGTCCCGCCGCAGGCGATCACCGACTCCACCTGCGGCAGCTTGGTGAAATCACGGCAAACCAACGCCGGCTCGCGTGTGGCGACCAGAAAGTCGAGGTCGTGCAGCGTTTCCCTGGCCCGGCGGAACGACCCGGCGATCTCGGCGCGCGAAACCCCGGGATGGCTCCGGAGTTCGTCGAGCATCTCGCCGGCCAACGCTGTCACCGCGCCGAGGGCGAAACGGTCGGCGTGGCGGTCACGCTGGTCGATCGCCTCGAGGATTTTCGCCTGAGACTTGCCGCCAAACCCCGGCAACCCGGCGACGCGCCCATCCTCGCACGCGGCTTTCAGATCCGCGATCGAATCGACGCCAAGCTGGTCGTGGAGCGCCTTGATTTTCTTCGCCCCCAGCCCCTGGAGATCGAACAAACCGAACAACGTCTCCGGGAATTCCGCTCGCAGGTTTTCGTGAAACTTCAGTTTCCCGGTCGTCGCAAGCTCATGGAGTTTGTCGCGAAGCGCGGAACCGATGCCCTTGATGCCCTCGAGTTCGCCCGCCGCCGCCATCGCCGCGATGTCGCCGTCGTGGCCGCGCACCGTCTCCGCACCCTGGCGGTAGGCGCGGATCTTGAACGGGTTCTCCCCCTTCAATTCGAGTAGCAGCGCGATTTCGTCCAGGATGTCTGCAAGAGTCTCTCGGGTCGTCATCGGGCGGACGATAGAGCGGGGTTTCCACCGCCTCAAGCGCGGCCTCCCCCGGGGCCGCACGGCCGGATCATCCCGTCAGCCGATGGTTTCAGCCGAATCAATCCCCTTCCGAATTCGGCTTCGCGGGCACAACCAGTGTCGGCACTAGGGCCTTGCGGACCATGCCTTCGGCCACACTACCCAGCAGCAGCGAGGCCAGCGCGCCGTGGCCGTGCGAGCCGACGATCACGAGGTCCACCTCGTTGTTTTCTACATGTTCCAGCATGCAATGAAGCGGACTGCCTTCGGCGATGACACCGGATACTCCGCCCGCCCCGGGGTCCAGCGATTCGACAACCTCATCGAGCCGCCGCTGCGCGCGCCGCCTCGCCTCCTCCTGGAACGCATGCATCGCTGGAAACTCGTCGGGCGTGAATCCGTATGCGGTGTAGCTTGGTTCGGGTTCGACAACGTGGATCAGCGTCAGTTGCGCCTCAAACGCGGAGGATATCCGGCGCGCGGCCTTCAGGACGCCGGGTGTGGCGTCGGAAAAATCAATGGCGGCTAGGATTCTTTTCATGATTCGCAATATAACCGATAGAGCTGCGGGATGCCAAGCAGGATCGCCGACCAATGCACCGGTCAAGCAAGCATCAGGGAATCCAGACGGCGATGATGATAGCCACCACGCTCACCAGTTTGAGAAGAATGTTAAGCGAAGGCCCTGAGGTGTCCTTGAAGGGATCGCCCACGGTGTCTCCGACGACGGCGGCCTTATGCGCTTCCGACCCCTTGTGATGAACCTGCCCTTGAACTTCAACTCCCTGCTCGAAGGATTTCTTGGCGTTGTCCCACGCACCGCCGGCGTTGGATTGAAACAGCGCAAGCAACACGCCGCTCACCGTCACGCCGACCAACAGGCCGCCGAGCATCGCCCCGCCGCCGATGAATCCCATCAACACCGGCACGGCAACAGCCAGCAGGCCGGGCTTCACCATTTGCCGGATCGCCGAGCGGGTGGAAATAGCAACACATTTCCCATATTCGGCCTTGCCGCCCGCGGCATCGAATATAGCGCGGTCCTCGGAGGACCATTCGTCCGCATCCCTCCCGATGTTGCGACGCATCGCCTGCAACGCCGCCTTGAGTTCCGGAATATCGGCAAACTGGCGGCGTACCTCCTCGATCATTGCCATGGCCGCACGTCCGACCGCACCCATACGCGACTGCAACCAGCGGGTGCGAGTTCTCGCTTGCGGCCCCGCCGATGGCCAACAACACGGCAACCGAGAAAACAAAAACAGACAGCACCCGGTATTCCGCACGCAGGAACGCCATCGCACCCTCCTGGATCGCAGCCGCAATGCCGCGCATTTTTTGCGTTCCCGCATCCTGCCGGGCCACCCACTTCGATTTCCAAAATGTATAGCCCAACGCCACCACGCCGAATAACGGCACCAAACAAATCAATAGGTTCGTATTCATAAAACTTTCAGAGCGGTCGCATCGTGCCACTGATCGATGCGGACAACCAATCGCACGCTCGGATAACCTGCGCTTATCTTGCGCGATTGCGTTGCCATCCGGTCGCGATCCGCCATCATCGGCCCCACCGATTGATGGCCGATCTCTTCCAACAACCCGCGGCGGAGCACGAGGCCGCAGCCTCCGAGCCGCTTGCCTCACGCATGCGGCCGCGTTCACTCGACGAGGTGGCGGGCCAACAACACATCCTCGCCAAGGGGAAACTGCTGCGCCGTGCCATCGAGGCCGACCGCTTCACATCGCTCATCTTCCACGGCCCGCCCGGCACCGGAAAAACTTCGCTCGCCGGGGTGGTCGCCCGCACCACCGGCTCCCGCTTCGAATCACTCAATGGCGTCGAATCCAACGTCGCCGAGATTCGCGCGAAAATCGACCAGGCCCGCCACATGCGCGACATGCGCGGCCAATCGACGATCCTCTTCATCGACGAGATCCATCGCTTCAATAAGGCCCAACAGGACGTGTTGTTGCCCCACATCGAGCGAGGCATCGTCCGCTTTATCGGCGCGACGACCCACAACCCGTTCTTTCACGTCAACTCGCCGCTGGTCTCGCGTTCCCAGATCTTCCAGCTCGACCCGGTCGATGCCGCCGCCATCGTGGATGTCTTGAAAAGGGCGCTGGATGACGAGCAGCGCGGACTGGGAGGCAAAAACATCACCGCCGATCCCGACGCCTTGCTCCACCTCGCGACCAAGGCCGATGGCGACGTCCGCAAGGCGCTCACCGCCCTCGAACTCGCCGCGCTCACCACGCCGGCTGATGAAGCGGGCGTCGTCCGCATCGACATCGGCGTCGCCGGGGAATCGATCCAGAAAAAAGCCGTCGTCTATGATGCGGACGGCGACGCCCACTACGACACCGCCTCTGCCTTCATCAAGTCCATCCGCGGCTCGGATCCCGATGCCGCACTCTACTGGCTGGCCAAGATGATCCACGCCGGCGAGGACCCGCGATTCATCTCGCGGCGCCTCGTCATCTCCGCCTCCGAGGACATCGGCCTGGCCGATTCCGGAGGCTTGCGCGTCGCGCTCGACGCCCACCGCGCACTCGAATTCGTCGGCATGCCCGAAGGTCGCATCCCGCTCGCCCACGCCACCGTCTATCTCGCCACCGCACCGAAATCCAACACCGCCTACGCCGCCCTCGGCCGTGCCATGGACGACGTCGCAAACGGCGCCACCCTCGCCGTGCCGCCACACCTTCGCACCAAAACCCGCAAGAAACTCGCTGCCGCCTCAGGCACCGATGACGAGGCGTTGAAATACCATTATTCACACGATTTCGAAGGTGCATATGTCCCTCAGGCCTACGTGCCGGAAGGTCGGCGCTACTACGAACCCGGAACCCAAGGCCTCGAACTCCGCATCCGCGAACGCCTCGAACACTGGCGGAAATCGCGCGACAGCGAAAAATGAACCACCGGACGACCGGGCGGCGATATCGGCACGTTAGAGCGCATGGCTCGAGATTGGGCTGAGCTTGGAACGGGTGGGAAAAATTTCGCGCTCACCAAGGAAGCACAAGAATTCCCGGTTGCCCTCGCCATGAAAACCGCACGACCACCCACCATGCCCCGGCCGACGCACATCATTCCGCATCCGCACCGCCGGGCTTCCCGCGAATCGGCGGATCGCCCACGCCATGAACTCACAAGCCAAACGCCCTGGCGGACACGTGTCGATGGCGCATTTGAATTTGAATTTAGCGCTTCAATGTGCGATGATGCCTCAATCATGAAAATCCATCTTCTCATATCCACCATCCTCGCCACCCTTCTTGCTGGTTTCACCCTTGCGGAATCCACCCTGCCCGACGCCGGTGCGCATTACCGCGAGGGCGTCACCGCCGGACAGGCCGGTGATCCCGATGCCGCCCGCGCCCCCTGCCAACGCGCGCTGCGAATCAATCCGCGCCACGCCGACGCAGGGTTCCGCCTTGGCCAGCCCGGCCAACGGCTCGACACCATCGTCCGCCATGGCCGCGAGGCCGGGCTTTCTGACGTCATGCTGCCGGAAATCCGCCTCAACGAGGCCGGCTTGCGCGAATCGCTCGACGCACTCGCCAATCTCATTGAAGAACACAGCGACGACCAAGCGGCTCCGAATTTCGTCATCCAGGACCCCGAAGGAAAGCTGGCCAATGCCAGCATCACCCTGCAATTACGCAATGTCTCCGCGAGCGCGGCGCTCGGTTATATCGTTGACATGGCCGACGCACGGGCGCGCCAAGATCAATTCGCCATCGTCATCCGGCCGAAGTGAGGGGAAACCGTCTCACACCACTTTGAAGCGAGCGAGATCCTGAGTGTCAACCAGACCCACCGCCCGACCGTTCGCGTCCACCACCACCACATCGTCGATTCGGTGCTGTCCCAGCGTCTTGAGCGCCTCGACCGCCAGCGAATCCGCCTGCAAGGTTACCGGCTCGGGCGTCATCAGTGCTTCCACCGGTTTTTTCCCGAGCAGTGGATCGCGGGTGTAACCGCGCGCAAAGTCCCCGTGGGTGAAAATCCCGGCCAAGCCGCCGGTGGCGTTGGTCACCACGCAGGCCCCCGCCCGCACCCGGTTCATTGCCTGCACCGCGTCCAACACCGTAGCTCCGGGGCCGACATTCGGCAAACTTTCGCCCGCGCGCATGATATCCGCCACTCGCGTGAGCAGCGCCCGACCGAGTGCCCCGCCGGGATGGTAACGCGCGAAATCCTCCTTGGTGAACCCGCGCGCCTCCAGCAAAACCATCGCCAGTGCGTCGCCCATCACCAGCATCGCCGTGGACGAGGAGGTGGGCGCGAGATTCAGTGGACAGGCCTCGCGCTCGACCGATGTGTCGAGCACCGCGTCGCTCAGGCGCCCAAGTGTGGAATCCGGCTCCCCAGTCAATGCGACGAGCCGCACGTCGAACCGCTTGATATACGGCAGGAGGTCGAGCAGCTCGCGCGTTTCACCCGAATAGGAAAGCGCGATCACCGCGTCACCGTCAGAAACCAGGCCGAGATCGCCGTGCAGAGCATTCTGGGAGTTCAGCACCACCGCCGTCGACCCCGTCGAATTCAGCGTCGCCGCGATCTTGTGGCCGATGTTGCCGGATTTTCCGATGCCGACGACCACAATCTTGCCGTTCGATTCCAGAGCTTCCAACAACAGGTTCACCCCCGTGGTGAAGCCTTCGCCCAAGCGCCTGGCCATCCGGTCCAGGCCCCTTGCCTCCAGCTCGATCACCTTACGGGCGCGGGCGAGAATATCCATGCGCGGCATTCCAACTCGCTCGCCCCCGCCTGGCAAGCCCGGCGGGGGCGCGAGCGCGGATGATTTCCATTTCAATCAGAGTTCGGAGCATTGGTTATGCTGCGAGCCTTGCCGCAGTGGGCGTGGTTTGCGAAAACCAACTTCCGGTAACGCGCGGGTCCGGTTATCTGGCAGACCGTCACAACGGTGGCCAAAAAAAACCAGCACCGCGACGCGTGGCCGCAGGCGCTGGGTTGCGACGGGTGCATGGCGGAATGCCTGCTCAGGATGCCGGCTTGTCCTTGTCGGGTGTCTCTTCCCCGGCGGGAGTTTCTTCTGCGGGAGCTTCCTCCGTTTCGGCGGCAGGTTCTTCTTTTGCCGGGGAATCCTCCGCAGGCGAGGCCTCCTCGGTGGCGGGTTCGGCGGTTTTCTCCGCCTTCGCAGCGGGAGCGGCCTCGTCCCCGTCTTCGGCGGCCAAGCCGGGGATATCGACCCACTCGATGTAGGCCATCGGCGCGGCATCGCTCATGCGGGGGCCGAGCTTGGTGATGCGCGTGTAGCCGCCCTGGCGGTTTTTGGCGGCCGGGGCCACCTCGGCGAACAGTTTCTTCATCGAGTCCTTGTCGCGTAGGAAGGCCACGGCGAGCCGGCGCGAGTGCAGATCGTCGCGCTTGCCGAGGGTCACGAGTTTCTCGACGACCGGGCGCAGCGCCTTGGCCTTGCCGAGTGTGGTCTTGATGCGCCCGTGCTCGATCAGGCTGCACGAGAGGTTGGCGAGCAGCGCGCGGCGGTGGGACGCGTTGCGCTTCAGTTTGGCGGATTTGTTGCGGTGTCTCATTGGACGGATTCTCCGGTTGGAATGATGGGTTGGCGGAATCGTGGCGCGCGATCAGTCGTCGAGGTTCTGGGCGATCAGGTCGGCGAGGCCGGTGGGGGCCTCCTCCTCCACTCCGAGGCGCGGACCGCGGCTTGCTGCGGCGGCGCCACTGATCAGCGAGGGTTCGAACGTCATGCCCAGGCCGAGGCCGAGTTCGACGAGCTTGTCCTTGATCTCGTTGAGCGACTTTTTGCCGAAGTTGCGGTATTTCAGCATCTCGGCCTCCGATTTCATCGCGAGCTGGCCCACGGTGGTGATGTTGGCGTTGTTGAGGCAGTTGGCGGCGCGGACGGACAACTCGATCTCGTTCACCGACATGGCGAGCAGCTTCTTGAGCGCGGCGTTCTCCTCACTGGCCTCGGCCGGCGCGTCCTCGAATTCCACGGCGTTCTCGTCGTAATTCACGAACACGTCGAGGTGGTGGCGCAGGATCGCGGAGGCCTGGAGCAGCGCATCCTGCGGGCCGACGCGGCCGTCGGTCCAGACGTCGAGCGTGAGCTTGTCGTAGTCGGTCATCTGGCCGACGCGGGCGCTGTCCACGGCGTATTTCACGCGGGTCACCGGTGAGAAGATCGAGTCGATGGCGATCACGCCGATCGGCTGGTCCTTGCGCTTGTTCTCGTCGCCGGTGGCGAATCCACGGCCGACGCGCACCTCGAACTCGCAGTCGAACTTCACCTTCTTGTCGAGCGTGCAGATCACCTGGTCCTTGTTGACGACGGAGTAGATGTTGTCCTCCTTGATGTCGCCCGCGGTGACGACGCCCTCCTTCTCGACCTTGATCGAAAGGATGCGCGGCTCCTTCTCGTTGTGGGTGAATTTGACCTTCTTGAGGTTGAGCACGATGTTCGTAACGTCCTCGACGACGCCCGGAAGGCTGGAGAATTCGTGCTGCACGCCGGAAATGCGCACCGAGGTGATGGCGGCGCCCTCGAGCGAGGAGAGCAGTACGCGGCGCAGCGAGTTGCCGAGGGTGTGGCCGTATCCGCGCTCGAATGGCTCGGCGACGAATTGGGCATAGGTGTTGGAGGCGGTTTCCTCGACGCGGGTGAGACGGTTGGGAAGCTCGAAACGAGCGAGTTTGATCTGGGACATGGGGTGTTGGGGTTGCCGGGTTTCCCTCGGGCGAGCGTGCCCGCAACCGCGACGCGGCGGTTGCCTCCGAGGACCTACGGCGAGTGATACGGCTCGCGGGGGCGGGGAATACACACCAGAGGGCGGCGGATGAAAAGCACTTTTTTCAATCCGCACCGGCCGGCCGCGTCCGGAAATCCCCGCCGAGCGCCAGATGCAGGTCGATGCGGTTCTGCAGGCGCTGGTTCTGAAGCCGGATCATGCCGGCGCGCGCGTTGTTGGCGCGGCGCTGGGCCTCGAGCACCGAGAGGATGTTCGGGTTGATGCCCTCCGAGTAATCGCGCTCGGCCTGGCGCTCGGCCAGCGTGGCCTGCCGCAGCTCGGAGGCGAGGAAGCCCTCCTGCGCCGCCAGCGAACGGTCGGCCGCGAGCGCCGCCTCGACTTCGCGGAAGGCCTCGAGCGCGCGCTGCGCGTAGTCGTTGAGTTCCGCGTCGTTGCGGTCGAGCGCGGCGCGCGCCTCGGCCGCCAGCGCCCCGCCGTCGGTGAGCACCTGGGTGAACCGCGCGGCGATGTTGCCCGCCAGCCGGTTCGCGTCGAGCAGGTCGGCGAGGTTCGGCGAGCTGGTGCCGCCGCCCGCCGTGAGCGAGGCGCCGGGAAGCAGCGACTTGCGCGCCGCGTCCGCGCGCCGCGCGCTGGCGAACAACCGGTGGCGCGCGGCCGCCAGATCCGGCCGCCGGTCGAGCAGGTCGGCCGGAATCCCGGCTGGCACGTCGTCGGCCAGCACCGGCAGGTCGCGCGACAGGCGCGCGCCCCCGCCGGGATAGCGGCCCAGCAGGATTTCCAGCGACCGGGCGGCCTGGTCCCGGTTCAGCTCCGCCTGCTCGACGTTTCGCGCGGCGGACGAGACGTTGGTGCGGCTGAACCGGATGTCGAGCGCCCCCTCGCCGGTGCCGCGATACGTCCGCTCGACAATCCGCAGGTTTTTCTCAAACGATTCCAGCGTCTCCTCGGCGAGCGTGAGTTCCTGCTCCGCGGAAATCAGGTTGCCCCAGGCCTTCGCCGTGTTGGCCGCGAGTGAGAGCCGCGCTCCGCGGAAATCCTCCTCCGCCGCCGATTCGGACGCCTCCGCCGCGCGCGTCTGGTCGCTCAAACGCCCCCACAGGTCGATCTCCCAGGAGGCCGAGAGCGACAGGTCGTAATTCGTCTCGCCAGGGCGCGAGACCCCGTCGGCGCGCGACACATTGCCCGCCGCGGATGCCTGCGGGCGCGCGCGCGAACGCGCCACCGCCGTGGCCTCGCGGGCCTCCCGCAGCCTCGCTGCGGATGCCCGCAGGCCGCGGTTGTTTGCCAGCGCCTCGTCCACCGTCTCGCTCAGATCGCGGTCCCCGAAGTCCGCCAGCCAACCGCTGGAGATCCGCCCCTCGGTGCCGGACGAAGCGGCCTGCCAGCTTCCCGGCGTGCGGATTTCCAGATCATCCCGCGCGCGGTCGTGTGGACCAAGCCCGCACCCCGCCGTCCCGATCAGGAATCCGGCGGCGGCGATCCGGGGCCAGGCGCGTCGCATGATGCGACCGGATACGCGGCGCGGGGGCGGATTCTTCCCGGATTGATCGCTCATGGGGCCGCATCCTGTCGCCCCGTTTTTTCCAATTGCAAGCCATGCCGCGGGCGGATCACATGGCCGCACCACCATCAGCGCATTCCAACATTCCCTCTGCCCGCGCGATCACGCCGCGCTCGCACCCGTCGGGGAAAACCGGAACGCCTCGCTGGGCTGCGGCACCTGCGGCGGATTGTGGATCACGAAACAACAGCTTGAAGGCCGCATCGGCGCGCCCACCGTCCACCGCCTGTTTCACAAGCGCGGCGGGTGCCTCACCTCGCTGCGCTGCCCGGATGATGGCGGCCTGCTCTGGGAATCCGACATCCAAGGCGTCCTCATCGACCGCTGCACCCGCACAAGGAATCCACGGCACTCCTGCCGTGTCGGAGCATGAAAAGCGAATGATCAACCGCTTGGTGTTTTTCTCATTCACTTTCCATTCTCGTCCATCACAAAGTGTGGTGGCTCCGGGTGATGGGGCATCGCGTATCTTTCAATTTGTATTTCAATTTCGAGGATGAAAGGCTTGGGGCCATGCAGACGGAGGATCTGGGAAAACATGTGGAGTAATATTACCGCCGCTTTCCGGATTACCGTCAACGGGTGGAGGTGGTTCCGGCACGGCGCTTACTGGCACCTCCGATAGCCGGCGCCTCGTGCTGAAATGGATTTGGCCGCAAAAGAACGCAAAGCAAAACCCCCGGTCACACGAAATCATACCGGCCTGCGTCGATGCGGCGCAGGCAGGTGAAGAGGATGCCGTAGGCGCAGGCGAGCAGGACGGCGGCTGCAATCCCGGCATACACGGCCGGGGCCATCATTCAGTAGCTCCGCCCCCAGAGCGCGAGTTGCGGGGCCGGTTCGCCGGTGAGGATGCAGTTCGAGCCGGCGGTTTCGACGGCCTCGCCGGGAAGCATGGCGTGGTCCACGGGCAGGCAGCGGATGGTGATCTTGTGGCGCTTTGAGATTTCCTCCTCCTGCGCGGGCGTTCCGTTCCACGCGGTGAGCAGCCAGCCGGGATTGTCGGCGGCCCAGTGGTCGTCGAAGGCGGCCATGTCGGCGCAGCCGGTGATGTGGGCGTCGCGGAACCCGCGCGCGCGTTCGAGCAGCATGTGGTGCACCGAATCAAGCATCTCGCCGACCCCGCGCAGGAAGTCCTCCTTCGGCATGAATTCCTTTTCATTCGCCGCGCGGTCGCGGCGCTGCACGCAGACCTTGCGCGTCTCGATGTCGCGCGGGCCGATCTCGATGCGGACCGGCGCGCCCTTCTTGATCCATTCCCACTTCTTGACGCCGCCGTTCATCTCGCGGGTATCGACGTGGACGCGCAGCGGCTCGCCGCAATACGACTGGTGGCGCAGCGTCTCGGCCAGCGCCTGGCACGACTCGAAGACCGCCTCGCGGCTCTCCGGCTTGGGCGCCACCGGGAGGATCACGATCTGCCACGGGGCCACGCGCGGCGGGCAGACCAAGCCGTCATCATCCGAATGCGCCATGATCAGCGTGCCGATGAGGCGCGTGGAGACTCCCCACGAGGTGGTGTGGGCGTGCTGCACCGAGCCGTCGCGGCCGGTGAAGGAAATGTCCTGGGCGTGCGCGAAATTCTGCCCGAGGTAGTGCGAGGTGCCGGCCTGGATCGCCTTCCTGTCCTGCACCATGGCCTCGACGGTGAGCGTCATCTCCGCGCCGGGAAAGCGCTCGTTCTCCGTTTTCTCTCCGGGAATCACCGGGATGGCCAGGTGGTCGCGCAGGAAACCGGTGTAGAGCCGGTGGATCATCCGCGTCTCCTCCAGCGCCTCCTCGCGCGTCTCGTGCGCGGTGTGGCCTTCCTGCCACAGGAACTCGGCGGTGCGCAGGAAGAGCCGCGGCCGCATCTCCCAGCGCATCACGTTCGCCCACTGGTTGATCAGCAGTGGCAGGTCGCGGTACGACTCGATCCAGCGCGAGAACGCCGCACCGATGATCGTCTCCGAGGTCGGGCGCACGACGTATGGCTCGGCCAGCTCGCCGGTGGGGACCATCCGCGTTCTGCCCGTCTCTTCGTCCTTCACGGCTTCGAGCCGGTGGTGGGTGACGACGGCGCACTCGGTGGCGAACCCCTCGGCATGCTCCGCCTCCTTCTCCAGGTAGGATACCGGAATCAACAGCGGGAAATAGGCGTTCTGGTGGCCGGTTTCCTTGAACCGCTGGTCGAGCTGCCGCTGGATCAGCTCCCAGATGCCGTACCCCCAAGGCTTGATCACCATGCAACCGCGGGTCTCCGAATTTTCCGCAAGGTCGGCCGCCTTGACGACCTGCTGGTACCACTCGGGAAAATCCTCGGCGCGGGTCGGCGAGATGGCGTGCTTTGGCTGGGATGGCTTGCTCATGTGGATCGACGCGATTGCATGCCTTACCCCTCGCGATGACGAGTAAAAACACGCCCCCACCCTCCCGCTCGAAACAAAAAAACCGCCAGGCATCGCGACTTCTGGTTTTCCCCCCGGAAACCAGCGTGCTTGCGACCGCCTGGCGGCGAACGCCGGTAAGGATTCCTTCGACGTTCTGAGAGTATCATAACCCGGATTTCCTTCTCATCAATGAGACGGATTCCCGGCAGTTTGTAGGAAAAATTCTGACATGTGCACCCAGTCGTTATGACTACGACTCATTTTGTGGCAACCGAGCGGAATCCGGAAAAACAGCCTTGGCGACGTTAATTTCATCCGCCGTATGCGCGAATCCGCTTTGCCGACACGCAAATCGGCAGCAACGGAGGGCTGGGAGAAATCATGCGCAGTTGAGGTCATGCGTCACACAGTTCCGAGCTGTTTTTCCCGGCGGTGAAAAGAAGCTTGTCGCCAGAGCGTATAACTCGGAACATTAACCTACCCTGTAATACGAACTCCCGAACAACCAACCCATAGGTAACGCGATCTTCCATTTCCGTGCCTTTCTCAAACACCCGAACATCATGCAATCCATTAGCCACAGCAGCCGCCGTCGATTCATCAAGCAGGCCCTCGCGGCCTCGGTCCTCGGCGGTCTCAACATCCTGCCCGCCCACGCGCGCCGCGTCAGCCCGAACTCCAAGATCCGCCTCGCCATTGTTGGCTGCGGCAATCGCGCCGGCAGCATCGGCAATTGGTTCAAGGGCAAGGATCATACCGAAATCACCACGGTCTGCGACGTCGATCTTGACGGCAATCATTGCAAGGACTTCCTCTCCGGCATTCCGTCCTCCATTCCGCGTTACCGCGATTTCCGCGAAATGTTCGACAAACAGGAGAAGAACATCGACGCCGTCATCGTCGGCACCCCGGACCACTCGCATTTCCCCATCACCATGCAGGCGATGGCTCTCGGCAAACACGTCTATGTCGAGAAACCCCTCGCCCACTCATTCCTGCAGACCGAACTGCTCATGAAGGCTGCCGAAAAATACGACGTGGTCACCCAGGTCGGCAACCAGGGCCACTCCGCGGCCAACCGCACCCAGTTCAAGGCCTGGACCGAGGGCGGCATCATCAAGGACGTCCACCGCATCGACGCATACATGACCGCCGCGCGCCGTTGGCACGGCTGGGACGTCAGCGGCATGCCCGAAGCCAAGGACATTCCCGACGGCATGGACTGGGACGGCTGGTGCGCCAGCGCTCCCATGACCGGCTTTCACCCGCGCCTCCACCCGGCCAACTGGCGCAGTTGGTATGACTACGGCTGCGGCGCGTTCGGCGACTGGGGACCTCACATCCTCGACACCTGCCACCGCTTCCTCGACCTCGGCCTGCCCTCGGAAATCATTGCCGAGCACCGCGACGGTCCGAACGACTACATCTTCCCGCAGGCATCCACCATCCGCTTCAGGTTCCCCGCCCGCGGCAACCATCCCGCCTGCGACGTCTGGTGGTATGACGGACGCGGCAACCATGCTCCGCTCCCGCCAGAAATCGAGGAGGGCACCAACATGGGCAACGCCGGCAAGATCATCCATTCGAAGGAACTCGTTTTCCGCGGTGCGAGTCACGGCTCCACCCTGCGCATCGTCCCCACTTCCAAGTTCCGCGAAATGCGCGACCAGCTCCCCGAATACGAGCAGCGCACGCCCGACCACGCCGACAACTTCCTCAACGCCTGCCGCGGCGAGGAAGAGGCCAACGCCCCGTTCTCCGTCGGCGGCCCGCTCAACCAGATGTTCAACCTCGGCATCCTCGCCCAGCGCTACGGCGGCACGTTCAAGTTCGACCGCGAGGCCAAGCAGATCACCAGCCACCCCAACGGTCGAGAACTGCTCTACGGCAACCCGCCGCGTCCCGGCTGGGAACAGTATTACCAGCTCTGATCGGTCGGACCGGTCGAAAAACCGACACTCACTTCCCGACGCCCTTGAGGGCGTCGGGTTTTTCATTTCATCACCTCGTGATCTCCTCCAGGATCTCCGCCACCTCGGCCATCCGCCCCGGTCCCTGGTATCCGCACGCCAGATCGCCGCTGCCCGGCCCGATGAACCGGCAGCCGTCGTCCCGCAGCATCGCCACGTTGCGACACGTCGCCGGATGCAGCCACATCTTCCCGTTCATTGCGGGTGCAAGGAAAACCGGCGTCTCGCGGGGCAGCGCGAGATACACCGAGGCAAGCGAATCCGAAGCCAGCCCGTGTGCGAAGTTCGCCAGCGTGTTCGCCGTCGCCGGGGCGCACACGAACACATCCGCCGCATCCGCCAGCTCGATGTGCCCGGGTTTCCACGATTGCTTCTCGTCCTCCAGCGACACCAGCACCGCCCGCCGCGTCAGTGTCTGCAGTGTCAGGGGCGCGATGAATTCCGTGGCGTGGCGCGTCATCACCACGTCCACCTCGTGCCCGGCCCTAACGAGCTGCGACGCGAGATCCGCCGCCTTGTAAGCCGCGATCGACCCCGAAATGCCTAGCAAAATACGCTTCGCCTCCATGTTGTCTCGTCGTGCTGGTGACTTACCGGACCATCCGCAGCGCCTTGCGCAACGCGGCGCTGAATTCCGCGACGTCGTCATGGGTGTTGTAAAGTGCGAATGAAGCGCGGATCGTCCCGCTCACGCCGAACCGCGCCATCAGCGGCTGGCAGCAATGGTGCCCGGTGCGCACCGCCACGCCCATCTGATCGAGCAGCGTGCCCACGTCGTAATGATGCGCGTCCGGAAATCCGAATGAAAGCGAGCACGCCCGGTCAGCCGGACCGTAAACCCGGATGTCATCGATGTCCGCGATCTCCGCCGCAGCCTCACGCAGCAAAACGCCCTCGTGCGCGTGGATTTCCTCCATGCCGATCGCATTCACGAAGCGCAGCCCGGCCGCCAGCGACAGCGCACCCTCAATGTTCGGAGTCCCCGCCTCATACTTGAATGGCGGCTGATTGTAGGTCGTCTTTTCGAACGTCACCTCCTTGATCATCTCCCCGCCGCCACGCCACGGCGGCAGCGACTCAAGCAACGCGTGCCTCCCCCACAACACGCCAATCCCCGTGTTCGCGTAAATCTTGTGCCCCGAAAAAACCAGGAAATCCGCCCCGAGGTCGCCCGTGTTCACAGCCATGTGCGGCACCGCCTGCGCGGCGTCCACCAGTGTGTAGGCACCCGCCTCGCGGGCCTGCCCCACCATTTCACGCACCGGCACCACCGTGCCGAACGCATTCGAGATCCACGTCAGCGCCACCACCTTCGTTCGCGGTCCCAGCAATTCGCGGTAAGCCTCCGTATCCAGCACCCCGTCCTCGTCGCACGGAACCACCCTCAGGACCGCCCCCGTCCGCTCGCAAAGCATCTGCCACGGCACGATGTTCGAGTGGTGCTCCAGTGTCGAAATCAACACCTCGTCCCCGGCCCCGATTTCACCGGTCAGCCCGAGAACGTCGGCCACCAGATTGATCCCGTCGGTGGTCCCCGCGGTGAAAACCACCTCCTCCGGCCGCGCGGCATTCAAATGCCGGGCCACCTCGCCGCGGGCTTCCTCATACGCCTCGGTCGCCGCCCGCGCCAGATAATGGGTGCCCCGGTGGATGTTGCTGTTCAACATCTCGTAATACCGGCGCGACTCCTCCATCACAGCCTTCGGCTTCTGCGTCGTCGCCGCATTGTCAAGATAGACCAGCCTGCGCCCATGCACGGGCTGCGATAAAATCGGAAACTCTTGGGAAATCGTTGGGGATAGAGGCATTTGTCGTGGGTGAGACTCAACGTGCATCAGCACCGCCCGCACTGCAACGCCCGAGTCGCCGCACCCGTCTCAAATTCACCGGATACACCGGAATCCGCAATCCAATTCACTAAGTACACCCTATCGGGGAAAAAACATTCGAGCATCTCATTTCCCGCCCTACTCACGGATCCCATCCCAATCTTCCGACTCCAATAACCCTCGAAAATTCTAGAAATTATCAGGATTATTCAGTGAAAATTACAAAATGTCCTCGTTTTGGAAATTTTTTAAAAATCAAAATTTCCGCTTGTCTTTACGGTGTGTTTTGGTGTACTCACCCCGAATCAGCCACCGCAATTCGTGAGTCCTCTCCACCAGCGCTACAAAAGCTTCCAGACCTACAAGGTTGACGGGAAGTTCCGCGTCTCCGTGCCGCCCCACTGGCGGCCCTGCGCGGGCGAGCCGCTGCTCCTGCAGATTTCCAGCAACCACGGGATGCCCATGATCAAGGTTCTGTCGCAGGAAGCCTACGACGACCGCGTCCGGCTCGTCTTGGAGAGCGACAAGACCCCCCGGGAAAAACAGGAGATCCTCGGCAGGCTCGCCATGCACGTCAAGGAGACCGCCCTCAACGATCAGGGCAAGCTCCTCATCCCCAAGGAACTCAGCACCTACGCCGCCATCGCCCCCGATACCGAAATCCGCCTCGCCGGCCGCGGCATGCACTTCGAGATCTGGAACAAGGAAAACCACCAGCGCCTCATCGAAATCGAACTCAACCCACCCGGAGACGAAGAGGACGATCTCGGAATTTTTTGAAAAATTTCCACCATCACCCATGCGCCCCGCCTTCCATTCACTGGCAGCCATCGCCCCCCCGTCCGGGGCCGCGCTGCCGCGTGCCGCCGCCGCATGGGCCGCAACAATCACCACCGGCATCGCTCCGCGCAAGGGACGGCGCGCCGCGATGCGGGAAACCAAGGACGCCGCCGCCGCACCTGGCTGGTTGGCGGCGCGGCGTCCGGATCTTTTCACGGGCGGGGACACCCTCGGGACGGGGTTCCTCGCGCGCATCGCAAGGATGGGCCGCGTCGCTTCCGGCTGGTTGACGACGCGGCCATCCCGGCCCCTTTACACCACTGAGTCAGCCACCCACGGAGCACCGAACGGAGCGCCGAATTCATTCGGCCAGTCCGCCGATGCACCCCACTACCACCTCCCCGTCCTCCCCAACGAAGTCATCGAGGCCCTCGGCGAAATCGATGGCAAATTCATCATCGACGGAACCCTCGGCGGCGGCGGCCACACCGAACTCATGCTGGAGGCCGGCGCCCGCGTCCTCGGCATCGACCGCGATCCCGAAGCCATCGCCCACGCCCGCCGGCGCCTCGCCCGCTTCGGCGACCGCTTCACCGCCCACCGGGCCGATTTTTCCGAAATCGACACCATCCCCGCCCTGCGGGACAGCGCCGGACCCAATGCAATTCTCCTCGATCTCGGCGTTTCCTCGCGCCAGCTCGACGCACCCGAACGCGGCTTCTCCTTCATGCGCGAGGGCCCGCTCGACATGCGCATGGGGCCGGACGCACCGCACACCGCCGCCGAACTCCTCGCCACCATTGACGAGGCCGGTCTCGTCCGCATCCTCCGCGAATACGGCGAGGAGCCCCGCGCCCGCCGCATCGCCACCGCCATCATCGCCCGCCGCGAAACCACACCGCTCGCCACCACCACCGACCTCGCCGCCGTCATCGAACGCGCCGTCGGCCGACGCTCTCGTATCCATCCCGCCACCCGCGCGTTCCAGGCCGTCCGCATCGCCGTCAACCGCGAACTCGAATCCCTGCGCACCGCTCTCGACGCCGTCCCACGCGTCCTCAAGCCCGGCGGCCGCCTCCTCGTCATCACCTTCCACAGCCTCGAGGACCGCATCGTCAAACACCACCTCCGCGAGCGATCCATCCGTTTCATCGACCAACCCGGATGGCCCGAACCGCGGCCAAACCCGGACCTCCGATACCGCCTCATCTCCCGCAAGGCCATTGCGCCCGGTGCCGATGAAATCTCCCGAAACGCAAGGGCCCGCAGCGCAAAACTGCGGGTCGCCGAGCTTCTACCCCCATCGCCATGAACCGCCGACGCCACGAAACCAAACAAGGCATCCACCCCACCACACTCATTGCTATCTGCCTCGCCATCGCCTTCGCCACCATCGGCGGCGTCTCCCAGGCGTGGCTCAAAAACCGCCACATCCAGGTGAAACGCGAAATCGACCGCATCGAGCGCATCGCCGGCCAGCACCAGCTCGAAATCCGGACCACCCAAATGCGCATGGACCAGCTCCTCAACCGCTTCGCCATCCGCGAACAACTCGCCGAACTCGGCTCCGACCTCACTCCCATACCCTTGGGAATCACCGAGGAAATCCCGATCCATCCGCCCGCCGGGACCGACGCGCAAATCGCCGCCGTGCCCTGACCCCCACGCGTGAACCCGTCGTTCCAAATCCGTGCCTACACCGTCTGCGTCGTCTTCGTCGCCATCCTCAGCGTGCTCTCGTGGCGCGTCATCAACATCCAGCTCGTCGATCGCCAGCAATACGCCAGCACCGGACAACGCGCGTTCCAGCGCACCGAGGCCCTCCCCGCCATCCGCGGCATGATCGTGGACCGCCGCGACGAGGTCATCGCCAAGTCCATCCCCGTCGCCACCCTCTACATCGACAAAAACCACCTCAACAACCCGAACCTCGCCGCCCTCGCCCTCGCCCATCAGGAGGCCATCACATCCGGCGACTGGCACGAACTCGACCCGTCCGAACGCCGCGCCCGCGTCCGCGCCATGCGCGGCGAGATCCTCGCCAACCACGACCCGGAATCCATCACCGCCCGCCACCTCGCCTATGCCGTCGCCACCCTCGCGCGCCCGCTCGGCATGAGGCGCGAGGAACTGCGCGGCCGCATCGAAAACAGCCGCGGCGTCTGGGTCCCCATCGCCCGCGACCTGCCCGAGGACATCGCCGAGCGCATCCGCGACGCCATCGATACCCACTGGCTCCAGGGCTTCGAGTTCGAAAACTCCATCAAGCGCTGGTACACCGCACCCGACCTCGCCACCCACCTCGTCGGCTTCACCGGCGAAGTCGAGACCACCTGCGAGCAGGGCAAGACGCGTTACGAGCAAAAAGGCCGCTTCGGCATCGAGGCCGCCATGGAGGAATTCCTCGCCGGGCGCGACGGCTGGCGCAGGCACCAGCGCGACATCCGCGGCCTCATCATCCCCGGCGATGCCGACAGCCTCATGCCCCCGCGCCCCGGCCTCAACGTCCGCCTCACCCTCGACATGGGCATCCAGGCCATCGTCGAGGAGGAACTCGACGCCGCCCTCGAGGAATACAAGGCCGAACGCGGCACCATCATCATGCTCGACGCGGAAAACGGCGACGTCCTCGCCATGGCCAGCCGTCCCCACTTCGATCTCAACCGCCGCCACAACATCGCCGCCAACGGCTTCAACTACGCCATCCAGGCCATCTACGAGCCAGGCTCCACCTTCAAGATCATCGCCGCCGCCGGCGCGCTCGACGCCGGCCTCGTCACCCGCAACACCTCCATCTTCTGCAACCACGGCCTGCTCCACGAAGGCCACATCCGCGTGCCCGACCACCATCCCTACGGCCACCTCTCCGTCGAGGAAGTCATCCAGAAATCGTCCAACATCGGCAGCTACAAGCTCGCCCGCCAGCTCGGCCCCCGCCGGTTCTTCGATTACACCCACGCGTTCGGCTTCGGCAGCCGCAGCGGCATCCAGCTCGGCGGCGAAAGCCGCGGCATCGCCCGCAACTCCGGCAACGCCGTCGATTTCTCGCGCGTCAGCTACGGCTACGCCATCAGCGTCACCCCGCTGCAGATGGCCGCCGCATACAACGCCATCGCCAACGAGGGCAAACTCATGAAACCCCGCATCGTGGACTCCCTCGTCGCCAACGACGGCACCGTCGTCGAGACGTTCCCGTCCGAAGTCAACGCCCGCCCAGTCAAGCCCGCGACCGCCGACACCTTGCTCTCCATCATGGAAACCGTCACTCAAGAGGGCGGCACCGCCACCCGCGCCGCCGTCCCCGGCTTCCGCGTCGCCGGCAAAACCGGCACCGCCCGCAAGCACAACCCCGACGGCGGCGGATACCTCGCCAACTCATACACCGTCTCGTTCGCCGGCATCATGCCCGCGCAGGAACCCGCCTTCACCTGCGTCGTCGTCATCGACGACCCCCGCACCACCGAGGTCCGCCGCTACGGCGGCACCATCGCCGCCCCCGTCTTCGCCAACATCGCCTCCCGCGTCGCAACCCGGATGAATCTCCAACCCACCGAACCCGTCCCAGAATCCGAAAACGAAGAAGATCCCACCCCGATCGCCACCACCCAATAATCTCGAATCTCGAATCTCGAATCTCAAATCTCAAATCTCGAATCCAGCCTCCCCATGACACTGCGTCAGCTCACCAAAGATCTGCCAAGTGCGACCCTCTCCGGCTCGCCCGATGCGGATGTCATGGCCATCACGCAGGATTCCCGCGCCGCCGCCCCCGGCACCCTTTTCGCCGCCATCCGCGGCCGCTCCGCCGACGGCCACCGCTTCATTCCCGACGCACTCGCCGCCGGAGCCACCGCCATCCTCGCCGAAACCGCCCCGCCCGAAGACCTCCCCGATCCCATCGCCTGGATCCACACCGGCGACTCCCGGCGCGCCCTCGCCGCCCTCGCCGCCGCGTTCCACGACCACCCCGGCGACAAACTCAAGCTCGCCGGAGTCACCGGCACCAATGGCAAGACCACCACCACCTTCCTCATCCACCACATCATGAAGGCGGTGTGGCACCGCGCCGGCCTCGCCGGCACCATCCTCACCGACGATGGCGGGGAAACCGACACCACCACCCACACCACCCCCGGCCCCGTCGAAACCCAGGCGCTCCTCGCCCGCATCGCCGATAACGGCTGCCGCGGAGCCGCCCTCGAAGTCTCCTCCCACGGCATCCACCAGTCGCGCGTCGCCTCCATCGCCTTCGACGCCGCCGTCTTCACCAACCTCACCCAAGACCACCTCGACTACCACGGCACCATGGAGGATTACTACCAGGCCAAGGCATCTTGGTTCCACGACCTCGCCGCCAACCCGCGCGGCAAAAAACCCACCGCCGTCATCAACATCGACGACCCCCACGGCGAGCGCCTCGCCGGGCAACTCGACGGCGCCATGCCCGTCATCCTCTGCGGCTCCGGCATCCGCGCCGGTTTCCGCCTCGGCAACTTCCGCCAATCCCGCCGCGGCATGGAATTCCAGCTCGCCGCCAAAGGCCGCGAATACCTCGTCCGCGCGCCCCTCATCGGCCGCTTCAACCAACACAACCTCGTCGCCGCCATCGCCGCCGCCTCCGCCTGCGGCATCCGCCCGCGCCAGGCCATCGCCGCCCTCGCCGACGCCCCGCAGGTCCCCGGCCGTCTCGAAAACGTCGGCAACGCCGGCGGAGCCACCGTCTTCGTCGATTACGCCCACACCCCCGACGCCCTCGAAAACGCCTGCCGCACCCTACAGGCCCTCGACCCCCGCCGCCTCATCACCGTCTTCGGCTGCGGCGGCGACCGCGATAAAACCAAGCGCCCGCTCATGGCCGCCGCCGCCTCGCGCAACAGCGACGCCTGCGTCATCACCTCCGACAACCCGCGCTCCGAGGATCCCGCCGAAATCATCCGCCAGATCGAACCAGGCATGGCCCACCGCAACTACCAGTCCATCCCCGACCGCGCCGAAGCCATCGCCACCGCCGTCGCCGCCTCGCTCTCGGGCGACATCATCCTCATCGCAGGCAAAGGCCACGAAACCTACCAGGAATCCGCCGCCGGACGCATCGATTTCGACGACCGCAAGCACGCCTCCAAGGCCCTGCGCGACCGCGCCGCCGCCATCGCCGCCGAACGCGCCAAACCCAAAACGCCCCGCGCACCCCAGCCATGATCACCGCCGCCCGGCTCGCCGCGGTTCTCGACGCGCCCCCACCCGCGGGCGACGCCTCCGCGCGCGCCGACGGCGGCGTCTCCACCGACACCCGCGCCCTCCCGCCCGGCTGCGCCTTCCTCGCCCTCCGGGGTGAGAAATTCGACGCCAACACCTTCGCCCCCGCAGCCCTGCAAAACGGCGCGTCCATCGCCGTCGTCAACCGCTGGGACGGCGGCGAACCCCTGCCCGGCACCGCCGTCATCACCGTCGCCGACACCCTGCTCGCCCTCCAGCGCCTCGCCCACTGGTGGCGTCGCCAGCTCGACATCCCCGTCGTCTGCATCACCGGCTCCAACGGCAAAACCACCGCCAAGGACTTCACCGCCTCCGTCCTCGCCACCAAATTCAACGTCTCCGCCACCAAGGGAAACCTCAACAACCACATCGGCCTCCCCCTCACCGTCCTCGCCACCCGCCGCGACCACACCGCCGCCGTCTGGGAAGTCGGCATGAACCACGCCGGCGAACTCGCCCCGCTCTGCGAAATCGCCAAACCCCGCCACGGCATCATCACCAACATCGGCACCGCCCACATCGAGTTCCTCGGCTCCCGCCACGCCATCGCCGAGGAAAAAGGCACCCTCGCCCGCGCCCTGCCGCCCGATGGCTTCCTCTTCCTCCCCGCCTCCTGCGACTTCATCGATTACTTCCGTCGGCGCACCCGCGCCCACATCACCGCCGTCGGCAACGGCCGCGGCACCGTCCGCGCCGAAGCCCCCGTCCAAACCCCGCTGGGCACCCGCTTCACCCTCGTCATCGACGGCCACGGCTCCGCCACCGTCGATCTCAAGACACCCGGCAAACACATGATCAACAACGCCCTGCTCGCCGCCGCCGCCGGTGCCAGGCTCGGCATCCCCGTCGAGGACATCGCCCGCGGCCTCTCCGGGGCCACCCTCACCGGCGGCCGCCTCCGCCGCTTCGACCACCACGGCATCACCCTCATCGACGACTCCTACAACGCCAACCCCGAGTCCATGCTCGCCGCCATCGAAACCCTCGCCGAAACCCCCGTCGCCGCCAACGCGCGGCGCATCATCGTCCTCGGCCGCATGGGCGAACTCGGCGAACACTCCCGCGCCTCCCACCGCGAGATCGGCCACAAGGCGTTCGCAGCCGGTCACACCGTCGTCGCCGTCGGCAATGGCGACGCCCGCCTCATCGCCGACGCCGCCGACAGCCCGCTCCACTTTCCCTCGCACGACGACGCCGCCGCCTGGCTCCGTGCCCACGCCCGCCCCGGCGACGCCGTCCTCTTCAAGGGCAGCCGCGCCGCCGCCCTCGAACGCGTCCTCCAAACCGCCTTCCCCGCCAACTGATGCTTCCCGCGATCTACGACTTCTGGCTACAGGCATTCGAGGCGGAGCAAAACGCCGGCACCCGCGGCTGGGCGCACCTCTTCTCCTTCCTCAACCTCTTCCAATACATCACCTTCCGCGCCGCCGCCGCCGGCCTGCTCGCATTCACACTCTCCATCACCTTCGGCCCCCGCGTCATCCGCAAGCTCATCTCCCTCAAGGTCGGCCAGCCCATCCGCACCGCCGAGGAGGTCCACAAACTCGCCGAACTCCACGGCGGAAAACTCGGCACCCCCACCATGGGCGGCGTTCTCATCCTCGGCTCCATCCTCGTCGCCACCCTTGTCTGCGCCCGACCGCTCAACCCGTTCGTCGCGGTCTGCGCCTGCACCATGGCCGCCTGCGGCCTCCTCGGCTTCCTCGACGACTACAAAAAAGTCCGCGAAAAATCCTCCGACGGCATCAGCGGCCGCTCCAAAATGTTCTGGCAGTGCCTCATCGCCCTCATCGCCTCCCTCTTCATCTTCTTCAAACCCGAAATCTCCGGCTTCGGAGCCACCCAGGAGGAACTCTCCGAAGGCCTCATGGGCTTCCGCCTCGGCGGTGAACCCATCGGCATCGGCACCATCGCCTTCCCGCTCGTCAAGGTCCCCATCATCGACCTCTCCTGGCTCATCATCCCCTTCTTCGTCATCATCATCGTCGGCTGCTCGAACGCGGTCAACCTCACCGACGGCCTCGACGGCCTCGCCACCGGCTGCACCATCAGCGTCGCCCTCTCCTATTCCGTCCTCGCCTACCTCGCGGGCACGTTCATGGCCAGCGAATACCTCGTCATTCCCCACAACCGCTACATCGCCGAACTCGCCGTCTTCATGATGGCCCTCGTCGGAGCCGGCTTCGGATTCCTCTGGTTCAACTGCCACCCCGCCCGCGTCTTCATGGGCGATACCGGCTCACTCGCAATCGGCGGCGCGCTCGGCACCGCCGCCATCTGCACCAAACAGGAACTCCTCCTCGTCATCATCGGCGGCGTCTTCGTCATGGAGGCCATGTCCGTCATCCTCCAGGTCGGCTCCTTCAAGCTGCGCAGGAAACGCATCTTCAAAATGTCCCCCATCCACCACCACTTCGAACTCCTCGGCTGGCACGAATCCCAGGTCATCATCCGCTTCTGGATCCTCTCCATCATGTTCGCCCTCTTCGGCCTCGCCATCCTCAAAATCGCCTGAATGCCATCACCACCCGTCATCACCGGCACCCACATCGCCATCCTCGGCGCCGGCCGCAGCGGCAAGGCCGCCGCCGCCCTCGCCGTGCGCCATGGCGCGTGCGTCTCCGCCTTCGACGCCGCCGGTCCCGACGCATTCACCGGCATTCCCGCTGAAGTCGCCCGCCACCCCCGCGCCACCCCCGAATCCGCCGTCCCCTGCGACACCCTGGTCGTTTCCCCCGGCATCGACCCCGCCACCCCGCTCTACCGGGCCTTCACCGCCCTCGCCCGCGAAACCATCGGCGAGGTCGAACTCGCCGCCCGCTTCTTCCAGGGCAAAATCATCGGCATCACCGGCACCAACGGCAAGACCACCACAACCGAGATCGTCTCCCGCATCCTCGCCCACGCCGGCCTCGGCGGCACCCCCTGCGGCAACTACGGCACCCCCTTCGCTGAAGTCGTCACCGCCGAAAAACACCCCGCCGCCGTCGCCCTCGAACTCTCATCCTTCCAGCTCGAAACCATCGCCACACTCCGCCCGCACGTCGCCATCTGGCTCAACTTCGCGCCAGACCACATGGACCGCTACCCGGACGTCGAAGCCTACCACAGCGCCAAACTCCGCATCTTCACCAACCAAACCCCCGAAGACACCGCCGTCATCCCGTGGCAGGAGCCTCCGGCTCCTGCCCCAGAGCACAAAGCACA
>SLAV01000118.1 GCA_007126655.1 Haloferula sp.
TGCCATTGATTTCGGCCCCATACCACTGCCCGCCGACGCACTTGATGAACCTTACGTCCAACTCAAGTGGAGATACCACTACCTCTCCGGCAGCAGCTCGCGCCCCCAACTCCGGCTCGACGACATTGTGGTGTCCGGCAGCGCGGGCCCCGCGCCCGCCTCGCAGCTTGCCTTTGGCACCAACCCACAGTTCTGGGTGCAGGACGGTATCGCGCTTGGCACCATCGCCGTGCTCGCCACCGATGAGAATGGCGTGCCGGATGCCACGTTTGACGGACCGATCACCTTGTCTCTCGCGGGGACCGGCCTGCTCGGCGGCACGCTCACGGTGAATGCCGTCGATGGCATCGCCACCTTCACGGACCTCGTGGTCACTGGCGGCCCCGGCTCGTTCACCCTCGAAGCGACATCCGGCACGCTCACCTCCGCCTCCTCGGAGGACTTCGGTTTGAGCGATGTCCCTGTCTTCCTGCCCGGCGGCAATGGCCGCTGGGATCTGGATGAAAACTGGACCAGCCCCACCTTCCCCAATGCCGCCGGAGCCACCGCCTTCGTCCCCTCCTCCGGCGCGGGCGATCGCAACGTGAACCTCGACGCACCCGTCACCATCGGAGCACTGCGGGTGAACCACGCCGAATCCTCCGCCCGCAACCGCATCCGCGACCGCGGCACCGGCAACACCCTCACCTTCGACAACTCGGGCGATACCGCCTTGCTGCAAATCGATGGCTCGGGCGACGGGTTTGTCGAAATCGAAAACGTGGCTAGCACCGTGCTGACCGATGACTTGGAAATCCGCGTCAACCCCATCGATGGCGACTCCGAACACGGTGCGCTGCGACTGCGCGAAACATGGAGCGGCCCCGGCGGGTTGATCAAAACCGGCCCGGGCATCGCTAGCCTCACTGGCGAGGGTAAGCTCTTCGAGGGCGTCGTCCGCATCGAACAAGGCGTCCTCCAGGTCACCGAGCCGGCCACCCCCGGCGATGCCGATGGAGTGCAGGTGTTGGCAGGCGGTCAACTGCGCCTGATCTCCGGCAGCAGTGAATCCAACCCGATCCGCAGCTACACCTTCGGTGGCTCGATCGACCTCGCCGGATTCGGTCGCACAGGAGTGCCCGAGGGTGAGAACCTCGGCATTCTTGGTGCACTGCGCTACGAACCCGGTGGCTTTACCAACCACGCGGTGGTCACGAACAACGTGACGCTTTCCGCAAACACTGGCATCCACGTTTCCGGCCTCGGCAACCGCCTGGTGTTGGATGGCCCACTGGATGGCACCGGCATCTTCACAAAATCCGGTGGCGGCGCTCTGGTGCTTGCCGCCGACAGCCCGGGATACCAAGCAAACATCAACGTCGCCAACGGCCACTTGATCGTCGATGGCACAATCGGCTCGAATGTCTTCCTGGAGGAAGACGCGATTCTCCAAGGCGGCGGCAGCGCGGCCGCGATTCTCGGCACCGGCCGGGTCGAGCTGGAATCGGCCACATTCACCGCGCAATCGACCAGCGTGCTGCACCACGGCTTCCGCTTCACCCAAGCGGGTTCCAGCGGCAACGGAACCCTGAGGCTCACCTCGACGAGTCCCTTCGGGGCCGGATTGTTTGCGGCCAATACCATCGATCTCCTGATCGACGAAGTGCCCGCCCCTGGCCAGTCGCTGCGCGGCGGCTTCTTCACCGCCGCACCATTCGATCTTGCCGCCGCACTCGCCCCCGCGACCGTCCGCATCCTCATCGCCGACGAGGACGGCGAAATCCTCAGCCACGGCACCACCTGGCGCACCACCACACCCGCCGATGAAGTGGATTGGTCGGTCGCCAGCGAATCAGTGGACTTCGGCACAGGCGCGGTGGATGGCCAATGGATCGAAATCGCCTCCACCATCCCGCTTGTCGGCTTCGCCGCTTGGCAAAGTGAGCATTTCACTCCTGCCGAACTCGAAGACCCGGAAATTTCCGGCCCCGGTGCCGACCCCACCGCCTCCGGCATTGCCAACCTGATGCGCTACGCGCTCGGACTCGACCGCAACGACCCGCCCCATGGCGCACTCCCCGTCCTCACCGCCGATGCCACCGTCTTCCGTTTCCCCTTCGATGCTGAGAAAACCGACATCATCTACCGCGTCCTAACCTCCCCCGACCTCACGGATTGGTCCGAAGTCATCTTCGACTCCTCACAACCTCACACCCTCGAACCCACCGACGGCCACCTCGAAGTCCCCATCGACTCCGCCGGCCCAAAACGCTTCATCCGCCTCGAAGTCACTCGGTAGGGCATACGCGCCAAGTTTAGAGTGCATGCGCAGGATTCATGCAACAAGGAGGGGCGAAGCGTGTTCGCCCACGACCATGGGAGAGCCAATAAAATGAGTGGATGCGCTTTTCCATTGGCCTTCCATGGGCATCGGCGGACACGTTCCGCCGCTCCTTGAATCGTCCGCCTGGTGGCTTTCCGTGAATGCCACCCTTAACTTGACACGTATACCGGCAGGGACGCGCGCCTGCCCATCATAGCCTTTGCGTCGATGGGGCCTCGCGCGTCCGACACTCCTGCCGACTTGTCCTTCGTAGCTCGAAGAGCGAAGAGCGAAGTAGGAATGGCGGCCCACGATCCCAACGTGAAACGGAATGATCGTGAATGAGCCGATGAATTCACCAATTCTTCCGCGTCCCCACCCTCAGGAGTAGTGTCGGCGCGGCGAGCCGCCACGCCCTACCAGCGCTCCGCACATCTCTCTGACCGCTGACCGCTGACCAATAAAGCACAAAGCACCAGCCACCAGCCACCAGACACCAGACACCAGCCCGCAGGCGCAACAGAGCACAGCCGACCAGCTTCTTGCCATTTCATGTTTTTTTGAACAA
>SLAV01000070.1 GCA_007126655.1 Haloferula sp.
AAGTACTCTCTGATCAATCCGTCAGAATCAAACCGTTACGTGAATCCGACGAACCGTTGAAGATTGACACGAAGGTCGGCTTTTTTAACGGCGCTGCCATTGAACATTTCGGCATGATTACATTGTCGGAGTTTGAACCCTCAACCCAGGAATATACGGTGGAGTTTGCAGAGAAGCTTCCGTCCTGGATCGAAACGGGTAAGGAATGCGTACCCTATTGTTTTCTATCCTCTCACGTAAGCGTTACGAACTCCACGTTTATGAACAGCACCGACTGCGGGGTCTTAACGAAAGCTGATAACACGACAATAGATAACTGTCGTTTCTATAACCTGGAAAAGGTCGCTGCCTTTGTCCTCTGTTCATTTTTTGATCCAAGCGTGGGAATGATGGAAGCTACTGCAGCTGACGGTGTGGTAATCAAGAACAGCACGTTTGATAACTGCGGAAAGAAGCTCAGAGGCGGTGGTATGGGAGGGCGTGCAGCAATAGCAACCGACGTCGGGATGCGCTCTGGTGCTTCAATCAAAAACGTGAGCATTATTAACAACACGTTCAGGAATATGCCGAACAACTGCATCAATATCATGGATGCAAAAGACGTGGTAATTACACAAAACACGTTTGAGCACATACCGGCAGATAAGCAAGTCTATGTTGACGAGTATAGTGAGAACGTAAGGATATACGATAATCGAACGGAGTGACGATATGGAGAATAATGGTGAATGGGAAGTTATTGATGAAGGTAACGTGACTTCCAGGCATGAAAACAGCTTTGTAGAATGTAGAGGTAAACTCTACTTAATCGGGGGGCGAGGCGATAGACCTGTAGAGGAGTATAACCCTGATTCAAACACATGGCGTAGATTATCGAACCCACCGTTTGAAATACATCACTTTCAGGCGGTCGCATACAATGGTTTAATTTATATCGCTGGGGCGATGACTGACAGTGAGCGAGGTTTTCCGTTCGAGAAACCGGTTGAAAATGTCTTAATCTATGATCCTGAACAGAATAGCTGGTCCAAAGGGCCTGAGATTCCTCAAGGAAGACGGCGTGGTTCCTGTGGGGCCTTCGTCTATCATGATCGCCTATACATGCTTGGGGGCATTATAGAGGGTCACAATACGGGATCAGTTACCTGGTTTGACCGTTACGATTTCTCTACGGATACCTGGAGTATTCTGCCTGACTGTCCGAGAGGGCGTGATCACTTTCAGGCAATTGTCGTTGATAACAGACTCTATGCGATCGGGGGACGAGATACGAGTTTTCATAAAAACGAGAAAGGCGAATACGAGTTTTCAGCCTTTTTCGGGGCTACGATTAGAGAGGTCGACGTCTATGATTTTACGAAAGAAGAGTACTTCGTAGGCAAAAAGGTTCACAAGGAAACGCCTTGGCGAACACTCGCGGAAAGGCTTCCAGTGGGGACAGCTGCCGGGAGTATCGTTAGTATAAGGGAGACGATCTATTATATTGGTGGAGAAAGCAATCAACAGAACGCTCATAGCGAAACACAATGTCTGGATATACATACACAGAAATGGCAGTTTGACGCTCCATTGCAAACAGGTAGGCATGGAACGAGTGCCTTAGAATACAAAGGCAGCATTTATATCGCGAGCGGCAGTGGAGGCAAGGGAGGAGGACCTGAGCTTTCGTCTTTAGAAAGATATAGACTGAACGATTCTTAAAATCAGTCCGTACATTACGTGTGTGGACTTCCAACCTGAATCTGCGTCAGTAATATTATACCGAAGATAAGGGCTAACGTGTCACCCGATTCTCCATGTCCAAGTTGCGCTGGACGATCACTGTATTAGATGCCAAGATTCGTTCGGATATAATCTCTGCTGATCTGGGCACAGGTCCTGGGACTCCGGTCCAGGCTCAGCCCCTCGTTGCCGTTTTGTTCCACGGTAATCCAGCCTGAGTAGCCCTTGTTCTTAATGAGATCGAAAATCTTCAGATAATCTGTTTCGCCCTCACCCACAGGTGTATTCAAGCCTGTTGTACTGTTCCAGTCTTTAAACTCAATGTAGTGAATCTCGTCCCAGTATTTTTCCAGAAAGCGTACGGCACGCTCGCGATGTGGCAGTTCGACGAAGTCTTTGGTCGCATGCCCGATATCCAGCATAAGCGACACGTGGTTAAAATCGATCTCTTTGATTAACCGTTCCATATCGGTCAGGTTTTCTCCAACCGCGTCAGTATGATTATGGTAATGGGCATTGATGTCATATTCTTGAGCCATTTCACCAATTCGACTTAACAGCTGGCCATACTTTACATAGTCTTTTTCCGTACCCGCGGGATCGATACACGCCAACAAATGGCAGTCGAGTGCCTGCATGAACTCGAATACCGGTTTATACAGTTCAATGTTTTCTTGCAGGATCACATCGACTCCTGCCAGAACCAACCCTTCATTCTCCAGCAAACGTTTTAACTCTTGTGGCTGTTCAATAAAGGACTTCAGTCCCGAATGAGCAAAACTTACAATTCCCTCATAACCGGTTTCTTTGACCTCTCTCAGCCAGGGTATGAAATCTTTCCCAACCGGCATTCCCCAGGTCAAATGCATGGCAGCTAATCTGATAGCTGTCCTATCGTGGCTCGCGATAAAATTCCCCGCCATATTCATTTCTCTCTATTGATCCCACAAAACAGGCTCAAGTTTTCCGGTTTCGACAGACTTCATTAAAGCATCGGTTACCATGTAATTAATGACCGAATCGGTAATTGGCAGATTAAGTTCGACGCCTTTTTTTATATGGTTATATACGTTGATCAACTGCAATTCGTAACTGTTGCATGCCTCAAATTCGATCCGTTCCGTTTCCATGGGTCTCGTTTCATAAGCCCCGTTCCGTTGAATCTCTATGAATCGTTTTTGCGTTTTCGTTACGATAGCGTGAGGGATCACGATCGTTCCATTCGTGCCACACACTCGTAGTTCTTCTCTCCAGACAGAGCGATGATTGGTTTCAAACTGAGCCGTCACTCCGTTTTCGTACACAATTGTAGCGGTTTCACCAACCTCCACATTGAGATCAGCGTTTATCGATTCCATGCAAAACGCTGCTTTGGCTCTGGAACCGGAGAAATAGTTACATGCGTCAACCAGATAACATCCTTTGGCTGTCATGGAGCCTCCACCCTGACTCCGGTTACTTCTCCAGTTTTTCGGATTCAACTTGTTATAATCGGTGAACTGCCCGTGAATATACTGAACATCTCCGATTGCGCCTGATTCAAGTAGTTCTTTGGTTCTTCTGATTTGTGGATGACTACGATACATCAGGCCTTCGACAACCAACACGTCGTTTTCCGTTGCCAAAGCATGTATGTCCCGTGCCTGCTGTTCGTTTAATGCAAGCGGTTTTTCGCAAATGATCGCTTTAATGCCCTGTTCGATCGCCTCAGAAATGAGCTGTGGATGAACCGCTGGAACTGCAACAATGAGTAGTAAATCAAGCTCGTGTTCAGACCTCATTTCCTTTAATGAAGCATAGCTGTGATCGCAGTCATACTTCCGGGCAAAAACATTCGCTCTTTCCAGATCAATATCAGCGCACGCCTTCAGGTTGGCATAGCTACTCTTATGAATTACGTCCGCATGAGTTTTCGCATGATTTCCGCAACCGAGAATGCCTACGTTTATTTTCATTGAAACGATAACTCCCGTGTAATCCCTGGTAATCGTCCTGTCTATTGTTCAGCCGTTCCACTGCAACGCGGCCGGTAAAGACCACCCTGCGCCAAGCCTAAAACGAAGGGTGGGTAAATATTAGGTGTGATTAGCGTCTTGTGCTCATTTACGAGAAAACCGGGTGAACACCTGCTATCTCCTGTGTTCCACTTTCGGAACACTGCAGGCTGTCCACCCTGTTTCTATCTGACTGTCTTACTGATACGGGTCAGCCGCATCTCGCAAGCCGTCCCCGACAAAGTTGTAGCATAGAACTATTACGATAACCATAACTACCGGGAACAATAACCAGGGATGCATAGACACTGTTTGAAAGTTTTGTGCCCCCTGTAACAGCACTCCTAAACTGACAACGGGTGGCCGTAGTCCAATACCGAGAAAACTCAGGGCGGTTTCGGCCAGAATCATGGTCGGAATAGCAAGCGTCAGATTTACCAGAAGGAAGCTCATGAAGTTTGGTATCAGGTGTTTATAGATTATGTAAAACATCGGCGCATTAAAACTGTGTGCAGCAGTTACATAGTCCATTTCTCTTAACGAGAGAAACTTACTGCGAACGACACGCGCCAGGCCTGTCCAGCCGATAATGGACAAAATAAGAGTAATGGCAAAATACACCTGTAACGGCGACCAGGCATCAGGAACAATTGCAGCGAAAGCCATCCAGAGTGGTATGTGCGGAATAGACATCAGTACTTCGATCAGTCTTTGTATTGCGTCATCAACGATACCACCGACTAAACCTGATATACCTCCGATAACGACGCCCAGTATCATGCTTATAAAAACACCTGTTAAACCTATGACCAAAGATATCCGCGTACCGAACATGATACGACTGAAAATACATCGCCCTAACTGATCTGTCCCGAGTAGAAAAAGTTGGCCTCCCTCTTCTACGCCAAGTAAGTGTATATCAGTAGTAAACAACCCAAGTAATTGATACTCAAATCCCCGAGCAAAAAGGCGAAGGTGATACCTCTGGCTATAATCCTCTACAGTTGTCTGCGACCACGTTCGTGGGTCCATTTGCTGTGTCCGATTATAGATAAACGGCCTTATGTGAAAATTACCCTCATTATCAAAAAATCTGATCGTTTGAGGAGGAAGATATCTATTACGAAAAATATCCGTTCTGTCATGTACCGCAAAAAATTCGGCGAAACCAACCAGGCCGATATACAACAGGACCAGAATAATGAGAGAGTTTTTCGCAAGTTTATGTTTCTTGAATCGCCGCCAGATTAACTTCCACTGACTTTGAGCTATAT
The DNA here is from genome assembly GCA_007126655.1 of Haloferula sp. Taxonomy (GTDB): domain Bacteria; phylum Verrucomicrobiota; class Verrucomicrobiia; order Verrucomicrobiales; family Akkermansiaceae; genus Luteolibacter. The sequence goes on from SLAV01000070.1 coordinate 4,991, forward strand.
TCTGTGGATCTTTCTTTCCGGGAACCTCGACTTCCACAGTCATATCGACATCTTTCTCGCTGTATTCATGTGACTTAATCATGTGTATCCGCCCTTTAATTATACCGGATCCTCGGATCTATAAACGCTAATAACAGGTCTGATATCAGGGTACCAATCAGAGTCAAAGTGCTCAAAACAAGTATAAAACTGGCTGCCACATACATATCCTGGTTCGTAAGTGCACTGAGCAGGGCTTCTCCAGTAGTGGGCAGGTTCATTACTATCGAGACAATTGCTGCTCCCGAAACAATCTGCGGTAAGAGCCAACCGATCGTACTTACAATAGGCTGACACGCAATAATAAAAACATGCTTCCAGATTACAACCCGCTCCGATAAACCTTTAGAGCGAGCGGTCTGAACATATTCTTTGTTCATTTCGTCCAGAATCATCGCACGCAAAACTCGAACCAACCCCGCCAGACCGTGTGTTCCGATTACTATTACCGGAATGACCATATGTCTAGCGACATCGGCTATCTTCGCCATGCTCAAGGGTTCGCCTCGAAATGATCGCGACATGAGTCCCCCGATTGGCCAATCGAAGTAGGTATATGCCACATACATTAATACCAGAGCTAACGCGAAGTTCGGAAAAGCCCTCCCTATAAAAGCGAAAAACGTGAACAAATAATCAAAAAACGAGTATTGCTTGACAGCCGAATACACACCTATAGGAATCGCAACTATCCATGTAAAAAACAGGGTTACCAAAGAAATTCCCATGGTCAAGAACACCCTGTTCATTATTATGTCGGTAACTCTTGTATTCTCAAGAAAAGAACGCCCGAAATCTCCGTGAAAAACAATCCTGGTAATCCAGCGGTAATATCTTTCGATTGCCGAGCCATCTAATCCGTATATCGCTCGCATGTTCTCGATCATGACCTCAGCTCTGTCACCATACAACTCTTCCCATTGAGCCATTTGCTGAGTAAGGAAATCGCCTGGTGGAAGTTCGATCACTGCGAACGCCACTACAGAAATAACAAGCAGTGTCGGAATCATAAATGCTAAGCGCCTGACAATATATGTTAACATGTTTTTTGCTTCTCCATTACAATCTCACTTAAAGAACCTTTCCATAATTTGTAAGATCATGACATTTTATCTCGTAGCTTCTTCAAGCTATTGTGACGTTCTAACCTTCTAATACCTTCACCGTGTACTACCCGCTTTCAGTTCTTCATATCCGGAAAACCTGATTTCTTTACTAAAGTGACATGCAGAATAACGTCCAGTTTCAGCCTGCTCTACGAGCTCGGGTTCTTCTTTTGAGCACACATCCTGTGCATATGGACATCTCGGATGCAGATTACACCCTGAAGGCGGATTAGACGGACTGGGCACATTTCCTTTCAAGGGTATCCGCTTTTTATTTAACCGGGGATCACCAACAGGGATAGAACCCAGCAAGGCCTCGGTATATGGATGTTTTGGTGTCAGGTAGATCTCGTCTGCTCCTGCCACCTCGACGATCTTTCCTAAATACATAACCATTACGCGGTCGCTTATATGTTCAACAACACTTAGGTCATGGGCGATAAACAGATAGGTATAACCGAACTCTTCCTGCAGGTCTTCCAGTAGATTTATTACCTGGGCCTGAACTGATACATCAAGAGCGGACACAGGTTCATCACAGATTATGAGCTCAGGATTCAGAGTCAAAGCACGTGCAATCCCTATTCTTTGCCTTTGACCACCACTGAACTCGTGTGGATACCGGTTCATCTGATGCTTGTTTAAACCTACGCGACCCAGGAGCTCTGCGACAGTATCTGTTTGTGTTTTGTTGTTTCCGATCCTGTTTACTTTGAGTGGTTCAGCAATAAGATCCCTGACGCTCATTCTTGAATCCAGGGAAGAAAACGGATCCTGAAAGATAATCTGAGCACTTCGTCTGATCGTTGCTAACTCGTTCCTGTCAGCTCTTACCACATCTTTAAGTTCACCGTTTAGTCGAAAACTAATCTCTCCCTCAGTCGGCTCTATCAATCTGTTAATACAACGACCCGTCGTTGACTTACCACAACCACTCTCGCCTACCAGGCCTAAAGTCTCACCTTTCTTTATATGGAAACTTACACCGTCGATTGCTTTTACATGCCCAACAACTCTACGAAAAAAGCCTCTCTTGATCGGAAAGTATTTTTTTAGATTCTTGACTTCCAGAATCACATCGTCTTGACTCACGAGACTTCCTCCCTTGATTTATGCAACCAGCACTTCGCAATCTGCTCAGAACCGACTTTAAAATCCGGCGGTTCTTTCTTATGACAGATTTCCATGGCAAACTCACAGCGAGGAGCAAAGTAACAGGAACTGGGCAAATCAACTGTATTTGGTACGGTTCCCTTTATTGGTACTAGACGCTTTTTCTCTCCTATCTGGGGAATAGACTTCAGAAGCCCCTGAGTGTACGGGTGTTTGCTATTGTGATAGATGTCGTCGATTGTCCCGGTTTCAACAATCTTGCCAGCGTACATGACATTGACCCGATCTGACATTTCTCCAATAACTTGCAGGTCATGCGTTATGAACATTATGGCCATACCGATTCTATTCTGCAGATCTTGCATGAGATCAAGAATTTGCGCTTCGATAGTTACGTCCAGAGCTGTAGTTGGTTCGTCGGCGATCAATAGATTAGGGTCGCAGGACAAGGCCATAGCAATCATTACTCTTTGACGCATACCGCCGCTAAGTTCATGGGGATAATTATCGACCCGCTGCTCGGGTGATGCGATCCCCACTAATCGCAGCATTTCTATTGCCCGCTCTCTTGCCTCTTTTTTCGTCATTCCTAACTGCAAGCGAACAACTTCGATTATCTGATTTCCGACGGTAAAAACTGGATGCAGAGATGTCATGGGTTCCTGAAAGATCATTGCGATCTCTTTTCCCCTGATCTTTCTGACTTCCGTGCCTCGGGGGTCGAGCGCTGTTATATCGATAGGATTTTCACCGTCGATGTAATACTTGATCGTCCCTCCCGCGATTTTACCTTTGTTTCTCGGAACCAATCGTAAAACAGACAGCGACGTTATGCTCTTACCACAACCACTCTCTCCAACAATACCAATGGTTTCACCTTTATCAATGTGAAAACTGATATCATCAACTGCCTTGACTATTCCATCTTCCTGATAAAAGTACGTCTTTAAGTTATTAACTTCTAATAATTTCTTATTCGTATTTTCCAATGAGAAAACTCCTTCAGAATCAGACTCACAACGTTCAGCTAAAAATCAGTCCTGGCTTTTTTCACCGATTTTTTTAACGAACTTTTTATGAGCAAAATCACTTACTCCTTCTGCAGCTTTTGCCGCCTTTTCCCAGTCCCTGTTTTTTTCGTGATAATGCATTTCTTTATATTTCTCGGAATCTTCACTCAAAAAAGATTGACTGCCAATTTTCGGTATACTAATAGATGCGTTTTGGTAGTATCGGCTAACTGCCTGCGAGTTGCACGCTGGACAAATCACATCATCTATTACTACATCGAGCGACAAAAACAACTCTTCAAAAATAACGTTGCAGTTCGCACACTCATACTGGTAAATTGGCAACGCGTACACTCCTTCACAACGCTTCCCGCTATTCGTAACTCGCAATCCGTTCTCTTTCGCACGTTTTTTCAATTTGTGAAACCTCTTTTCAACCATGCAAGCGAGCTGAAAAAATCGACACATATCGGTTGGTTCAGAGTTTCTCTCAGTACTGTTTCGGTATATCATTGCAAACACGAGTCGTCAAGAGTAATCGTCGCCGCGGTCGGGACGCGACAGATATATACCGGTTGGACTCGTATTAGGTATCGGTCTAGTCCCTCGAAAAAAGGAAAGTAGTGAACTATGAATAACAACGACAATTCAGGCTGGTGGCGAACCCACCCGTGGCGCCTTATACAGACGAACCTCCGCGAAATCGATATGGCAGACATTGATGCCGACGAATACGTGCGACAACTACAGAGTTTTGATGCGACGGTCGCAATGATCAACGTCGGTGGAATCATCGCGAGCTATCAGACCAGTCTCGCGGACCACTACCAGAGTCAGTTCCTGACCGGTGACTCGCTCGAACGGATCATCGACGCGTGTCACAGCGCAGGGATACGGGTGATCGCGCGTACGGATTTCTCCAAAATCCGCCGGCCGGTCTTCGAGCGACACCCCGACTGGGCGTACCGTACAGCGGCCGGGGAGATCGTGGACTACAACGGTGACGTTCACGCCTGCCTGAATGGCGACTATCAACAACACTACGCCAGGTTGATTATCAGAGAGCTCATCACCGAACTTCCCGTTGACGGGATATTCTTTAACATGGGCGGGTTCGGCGAACGAGACTACAGCTACCGGTACCACGGTCCGTGTCACTGTGACGCTTGTGTACGGCGCTTCCGTGAGGAGTATGGATACGAGATCCCGACTGGCGGTGCAGCCACCGAAGTCATCGGAGGGCAGGCGCGTATCTCCGACCACGTCGCCCGGGTATTTGACGCCGCGCGGGCGAAGTGGTCGGGCGATCATAATCGCTCGGTCTGCGAAATGATCAAAAGCCTCAGGCCAGAGGTAGCAGTGGCCGGGTTCGATTTTCAGCGGCAGGAGTCGAACACCGAAATTGACCGGCCGCTTCCGAACTGGCAGTACAACGCGTCGTCCAACACCCGATGGGTTCGCACCTCAAAGCCAAAGACGGTTTCTTCGAACTCAACAGTAGACTTCCTCGGTTACTACTACCGGCACGTCGCAGTCAGTCCCGGAGAGCAGGAGCTCAGGCTCTGGCAGAACCTCGCGAACGGGGGTGCGCTCGACTACTATCTGATCGGGAGGCTCGACAACCATCGCGACCGCTCCGGTTACGAGCGGATTCGTTCGGTTTTCGGTTTTCACCGGGCGCATGAAGCGCTCTACCACGATCTGACTTCGGATTCAGAGGTGCTGCTCCTGCGCACACGAAGGCTCAGCACCGAAGCAAAGGGATGGGTGCGATTTCTCACCGAGGGGCACTTCGCGTTCGACGAGGCATTGGTGGATACGCTTACCGCCGAAACCCGGCCGCCGTTTGAGCAGGTGGATCTTTCACGCTACCGGTGCGTAGTGCTACCAGACCTGCGAGAATTGTCCGACGCTGCAGCGGCCGTTTTAGATGAATATGTTCAAGCAGGCGGCGTTCTGATTGCTACCGGGCTTTCCGGAGCGAATACGACAGACGGTTCACCGCGTGAGGCGCCCTGCCTTGAGTCACTGGGCATAAACCGGATCGAGTTGGTCCGGAACGACATGCGGAGTGCCCTCTTCGAGATCCGCTCCGAAGCGAAGGCCGCCGACCAGGAATATCCGTCGCTCGCAGAAACCGATCTCCTGTATTTCGGCGACACGTATGTCTATGCACAATATTCAGAGAGCAGCGAGCGCCATTTGAGGCTGATTCCCCCGCATCCGCACGGCCCGCCTGAGCGATGCTACCATTCACACGTCAACGATCATCCCGGATGGGTGGTGACCCGATCGGGAAAAGGCCGATCAGTTTACCTTCCGTGGTTCCCGGGAGCGCTTTTTCACCGGGACGGCTACCTGAATACGTCGTGGTTCATTTACGATCTGTTGACCGGGGCCGCAGGGATTGCTCCGATCGAGACGAATGCCGGGCCCATGGTAGAGATCACCGTCCAGCGACCGCGGTCGTCCCAAAGGGCAGGCCCCTCTGCCGCGAGTGGCTCGTCGCCATTCTGTCTGGTATCACTCGTAAATACGTCCGGACACTTCGCTTCCTCTGTCTTCGATCCGGTCGAACTGCGCGACATAACGGTGACGATCGCCTGCGCGAAGAAGCCCGAGCGGGTACTGAACCTCCGTGACGGCAGCGATGTACCCTTCGAC
>SLAV01000345.1 GCA_007126655.1 Haloferula sp.
CTCGGGAGTACAGGTGGTTGATGGGCAGGGACGCATCCTCCGGGGCGTCCGGGTGCGTGAGATGAGAATGGGTTGGAGCGGAGGCGCTTTTTCATTCTCAGGGTACGCACGCGGACCGCCCGGAGATCGGTCCCTGCCTGGAGGAGCGCGAAACGGGGAAATGCGAGCTGGAAGGTTCGGGGCATTTCAGTTTCGTTCCATTGGCTGGGCCGAATGAATTCGGCGCTCCGTGAGAGATGCGCTTTTTCAGCACAATGGATCGGTGTGGAAAACTAAGTTGAATTTATGGCCCAGACTTCCCTCAAGCGCGCAATTGAATCGCGCCAGGGAGCCTGTTTGTAGATCCAGACGCGCACCCAGCGAATGAAGCGCTGCGTCCGCTGGGTGGCTCTGGTGAGCGCGGTGTTGATAAAGTTTTTATTGGCGAAATGACTGGGGGTAAAGTTGAAGCACGCTGGAGAAAAACCGCGTAGAAAGCACATTATCAATATGTTGTGCAGGAACCATGAAAACTTTTCAGTCTAACAGATTAATAATCAAGCGTTAAATGGCCCTGGTGTCGAAAATTTCGGCTTCAACGCAAGATTTCGACTTCATCGCGCCAAAAACAAGACGACCTCGCTATGGCTCGCTGAGGCCACGAGACCGCGGTCTGGACGCTGATTTTTCTGCCAGGTTTTCCACACTGATCGAAATCGACTTCAACCCACAATACGGCTACACTGGAATCAATCAAAAGACCGGCTTGCTCATGCACGCGGGTGGAATTTTCGGTGGACGGATTTGAGGCGGGCGCGGTCCACGTGGGTGTAGATCTGGGTGGTGGAGATGTCGGCGTGGCCGAGGAGTTCCTGGATGACGCGGAGGTCGGCCCCGCCTTCGAGGAGGTGGGTGGCGAAGGAGTGGCGGAGGAGGTGCGGGTACATGCGGCTGTCGATGCCGGCGGCGGCGGCGCGGCGCTTGACGATCTGCCGGGCGCGGTCGGGTGAGAGCGGGCCGCCGCGCACGCTGAGGAAGATGTGGGAGGAGGTGCGGCGGGTGACGAGGGTGGCGCGCTCGTTATCAAGGTAGCCGGCGATGGCGCGCATGGCGGATCCGCCGACGCGGGCGACGCGGGTCTTGTTGCCCTTGCCGGTGACGCGGAGGAAGCCTTCGTGCGGGTCGTAGTGTTCGAGGCGGGCGTGGCAGAGTTCGGAGAGGCGCAGGCCGGCGGCGTAGAAGAGTTCGAGCATGGCGAGATCGCGGCGGCCGAGCGGGCGCGTGGTGTCGATGGAGGCCAGCAGCCGGCCGATGGTGGCGGTGTCGAGCGTTTCCGGGAGGTTTTCCTCCGGGCGGGGCGCGAGCAGCGGCTCGGCGGGGTCCATGGGCAGCGACTGGCGCGCGGCGAGCCAGCGGAAGAAGATCTTGAGGTGGACGACGGCGACGCGCAGCGAGGAGGCCTTGGAGCCTTGGGTGCGGCGCCGGCCGAGGAATTCGGCGAGTTCCTCGGTGCCTAGGTCGGCGAGCGGCTGGTTGCGCCCGGCGGCCCATGTGGCGAGTGCTTCCAGGGTTTGGCGGACGGAGAGCTGGTAGGCGTCCGACAAACCGCGCTCGATGGCGAGGAAGCGGATGAAGGCGTCGATCTCCCGTTGCATGACCTGCGGTGAGTGTGACCCGCGCGGGGCGGCGGGCCAATGTGAATCCGCGCAAAGGTCCGCCGGATTTTTTCACGCGGGTATCCCTTGATGTGAAGCTTGTGACAAGCTGGACCGGGCTGAGCCCGGAGAACGCATTTCAACCACAGATTACACCGATTGCACCGAGGTTTGGACTGGAGCTTTCGCTCCAGTCCCGATCCGCCTGCTAGTCGTAATCAGGATTTGCCGCAGTGCGGCTCAAATCGGGGCAATCCGGTTGATTGTGCCCGCGGAGCGTTGCCTTTGCGCCGGCTTTCAGCGGTTCCATTGGCCGCGGAATTTCCAGAGGCCGAAGACGAGCCAGGCGAACATCACGACGGTGACGCCGGCGAGCACGGGCCAGGGGCCGAATTGATAGATCAGCGGCAGGGAGGCGGCGGTGAACAGTCCGCCGCCGACCACCGGCTCGAAGAGCAATTGCTTGTAACCGAAGGCCTCCATGGCGCCGGAGCGGTTTTTCGGGTCGCTCATGCGGACGAGCAGGAGGCCGACGACGGTCATGCCGATGCCCTGGCCGAAATTGGCGAGGCCGTTGGGCGCCCAGTCCTTCGGGAACATGAGTCTTGCGAGGACGAAGAAGCCGAAGAGGTTCCATGCGATGCCGCCGACGGCGAGGAGGGCGAACGGGCCGGCGTTGCCGCCGATGGCTTCGAGCGAGAGGGCGCCGAGGGCGGCGACGATGAGGAGGTCGAGGGCGGATCCCGAGATGCGGTTCATCAGCATGCGGTCGATGATGCCGGCGTATCCGAGCGGGCCGGACAACGCCTGGACGATGACCCCGCCGATCATGGCCAGCGGGAAGAGGGGCACGTGGCGGAACAGCTCGGGCCATCCCATGGGCACGAGGAGGCGGGTCTCCAACTGGACGAGCGCCTCGAGCAGGACCCAGCCGAGGCCGATGGAAACGGCAACGAGACCGAGGTGGATGGAGAGCGGTTCGATGGACTGGTCGGAAACCGGGCGGGGAGGGGGTTCCTCGCGGTATTCGTGTTCGGCGAGCTGCTCCTCGTCCTGCGAGGGGCTGCGGTCGGGCGGTTCGATGTGGCCGCGGAGGACGGCCCAGTTGATGGCGAGGGTGCCGAGGATCACGCCGGCGACGACGCCGATGGTGGCGAGGCCGAGCGCCATGTCCGCGCCGTCGGCGAAGCCGAGTTCGCGGAACGTGTCGCCGAGGCCGGCGGCGGTGCCGTGGCCGCCCTCGAATCCGATTTCGATGAGGGCGCCGACGAGCGGGCTGGTGTTCCAGACGGGGATGATGATGAAGATGGCGAGGGAGATGCCGACGACGTATTGCCCCCACGCGAGGGTCTGGCCGTGGGCGACCATGGGGCCGGCCTTGCGCCAGATCGTGCGCAGGTCGGGCAGGGGCTTGCCGAGGAAGAGGGCGGCGAAGACGACGCTGATGAGGACGCCCGGCAGGCCGGACCAGCTTTCCAGCACGGGTTCGGACCAGACGCCGGTGGCCCAGCGCGAGGAGGCGTCGAAAAACCGGCCGAGCACCTGGGGGCCGAGCAACAGGGCGAGTGTGCCGGCGACGATCGAGCTGGGGAGGAAGAGTTTGCGCAGGATTCCGACGCGCTTGCGGATCCACTTGCCGGCGACCATGAGGCCGGCGATGAGCATCACGGCGAGAAAGGTGTCCTGGATCGACATGACGGGGGCGTTGTTGGAACCGGGGGTGGGGCTCACCGCCGACTCCGGATGAATCCGCACGTTCGGCGGCTTCTGGCGGGGATCATTCGGTCGCCGAGCCGTTGGCGATGATTTCGAGGAAGCTTTGTGGTTCGAGGGCGGCTCCGCCGATGAGCGCGCCGTCGATGTCGGGGCAGGCCATGAGTTCGGCGGCGTTGCCGGGCTTGACGCTGCCGCCGTATTGGATGCGGATTTTCGCGGCGGGTTCGGCGCCGTAGAGTTCGGCGATGACGGAGCGGACGAAGGCATGGGCGTCCTGCGCCTGTTCGGCGGTGGCGGTGACGCCGGTGCCGATGGCCCAGACGGGTTCGTAGGCGATGACGGTTTCGGCGAGGTCTTTTTCGGAGACGTCGCGGAGGCCTTCGGTGATCTGGGTGCGTAGGACGGTTTCGAGGTTGCCACCCTCGCGCTCGGCGAGGGTTTCGCCGATGCAGAAGATCGGCTTGAGGTTGGCCTCGCGGGCCTTGTGGATCTTGGCGTTGATGGTCTTGTCGGTCTCGCCGAAAATCGAGCGCCGCTCGCTGTGGCCGAGGATGACGTAGTGAACGTAGAACTCGCGCAGCATGAGCACGCTGACCTCGCCGGTGTATGCGCCGGCATCGTATTCGGAGCAGTTTTGCGCGGCGATCTGGATGGCGTGCGCGTTCTGCCCGGCGCTGGCGGTGTGGAGCAACTCGGCGAGCCTGGCCAGGGAGGCGAACGGCGGGGCGATGACTATCTCGGCATGAAAGGTTTTGCCCTGGGTCTTGGATAGGAAGCTTTTGACGAAGTCCTCGGTTTCCGAGGGGCCTTTGTGCATTTTCCAGTTGGCTGCGAAGATCGGTTTGCGGGACATGGTTGCAGGTGGTTGGGGGTTTTCGGGAAATCAGGCTTCGGTGAGGGCGGCGACGCCGGGAAGCGTCTTGCCTTCGAGGAGTTCGAGCGAGGCACCGCCGCCGGTGGAGATGAACGTCATTTTCGAATCGAGGCCGTATTGGTTGACGGCGGTAACGGAATCGCCGCCGCCGACGATGGTGATCGCGTCGCTGGCGGCCATGGCATCGGCCACGGCGCGGGTGCCCTTGCCGAAGGACTCGATTTCGAAAACGCCCATGGGGCCGTTCCAGATGATGGTTTTCGCCCTGGCGATCTCGGCGGTGAATTCGCCGATGGCTTGCGGGCCGATGTCGATGCCCTGCCAGTCTGACGGGGTCGTGCCGTCCTTGCCCCAAATGCCGGAGGAGCGGGTCTCTGCACCTTCCTTGAATTCGTTGGTGATGAGGGTGTCGGCAGGGAGGAGGAAGCGCACGCCCGTGGCCTCGGCTTTGGCGAGGATGTCGAGGGCGAGGTCGAGCTTGTCGGCCTCGACGCGGCTGGCACCGGTTTCATGGCCCTGGGCCTTGCGGAAGGTGTTGGCCATGGCCCCGCCGATGAGGAAGGCGTCGGCCTTTTCCATGAGGGCGGTGATGACCTGGATCTTGTCGGAAACCTTGGCCCCGCCCATGATGACGAGGAAGGGTTTTTCCGGATCGCGGAGTTTCTCGACGAGGTATTCGAGTTCGCGTGCCATGAGGAAGCCCATGGCGGAGGTTGTGACGTGGCGGGTGACGCCCTCGGTGGAGGCGTGGGCGCGGTGGGCGGTGCCGAAGGCGTCGTTGACGAAGATTTCGGCGCCACCTGCGAGTGCTTGGGCGAAGGCGGGGTCGTTGGCTTCCTCCTCATTGTGGTAGCGGGTATTTTCCAGAAGCAGGCACTGGCCGGACTCGAGGGCTGCGCGCATTTCCAAGGCGGTTTCGCCGACGCAGTCCGGGGCGAGCTTGACATCCATGCCGAGGATTTCGCCGAGGCGGGCGGCGGCCGGGGCGAGTGAGAATTCCGGGGCCGCGGTGCCTTTCGGGCGACCGAGGTGCGAGCAGAGGACGAGCTTCGCGCCGCCGTCGAGGAGGTGGCGGATGGATGGCACGGCGGCTTGGATGCGGGTGTCGTCGGTGATGACGCCATCGTTGAGAGGCACGTTGAAATCAACGCGCATGAGGACTTCTTTCGAGGATACGTCGAGGTCGCGGATCGAGAGTTTGGACATGAGGGCGGGTAGTCCAGTCGCGGGGCGGTGTGATGTCAAGTCCGGTCGGATCCGCCGCGGCGGCTTGATGCGGTTGTTGAATGCGCGTTACAGCCCGGGTATCGTATCCGCGTGCTGGTATTTTCGCACATGATGGCTGGCAGGGTATGGCAGCGACCGCGGAACTGGGTTCTGATGGTCGTGCTGGCGGCATGCGCCGGGTGTGGCTGGCAGGTCGAGCCACCGCGGATCGGGGCGGGGATGGAAACGGCAACGGTTTTCGTGACCGATTACGGGCGGCATACGCGACTGGGGTTGCCGACGGCGGACGGGCGGGTGGTGGAATGGGGTTTCGGCGACTGGGATTTTTACGCGCGGCAGCAGACCGGGCCGGTCGCCTCGGCGCGGGCGCTCTCGCCGTTTGGTCGCGCGACGCTGGCGCGCCGGGAGCTGCCGGATGCGGGTGATGCCGAGGCATTCCGCCGAGCGGCGCGGGGCGTGCGCACGGCGGCGCTGGTGGTGGAGCGGGACAAGGCGCGCGCACTGCTTGCGGACCTGGAATCGAGCTGGGAGCGGGGCAGGGCAACCGGGGCCACCGGGCTGGAGTTCCACGGGCTGGAATTCGCGCCGGTCGAGACCCGCTATCATTTGTTCCGCAATTCGAACTCGAAGACGGCGATGTGGTTGCGGGAACTTGGGTGCGAGGTGCGCGGTGTGCCGGTGATCTCAAACTTCCGCGTCCGGGAACCATGAGGGACGGATGTTTCACTCGTGGCGAAGGACAGGTGGATATTGGCTGGCACGGTGCGGGGATTCACGTTAGGTGTAACGCGTGACGAAGCAGGAAACAGCGGTTCGGGCGCGCTGGGGGCTGACGCCCGGCGGGCTGGCGTTGTTGGTGCTGTTTCTCGGCTGCGTGGTGGTGATCAAGCCGTTTTTCAGCGCGCTGATGTGGGCAGTGATCCTGGCATACGCGCTGTATCCGCTGCAGCGGCGGTTCACGAAATGGTTTTTCGGTTCTCCGACGGTGGCGGCATGTTTGGTTTCGCTGACGATCGCGGTGCTGATCGCGGGGCCGGTGGTGTTGGTCGGCGTGAGCCTGGCGGAGGACGGGCGTCAGCTCGGGAACGCGACGCGGACGTGGTTCATGGAGGCCCCCGAGCAGGCTCCGCCGTGGCTGAAGGCGCTGCCGGTGGTGGGCAGCGAGATCGACGAAATCTGGGAGGCGGTGGCGGCGGACCGGGACCGCTGGATGGATTACCTCGACCGGGCGGTGCAGGAGGGCGAGGTTGATGGGGCGGAGGAGCCATTGCTGACGGAGCCGCCGCCGGACGACCTTGAGGCCTTGGATTCCCCGAGACTGGTTACGCTGCTCGGCGACTTTCTGACGTGGGCGAGGACGGGCCTGGTGCGGGCCGGGCTGGCGCTGGGTTCCGGGGTGACGCAGGTATTGATGAGCGCGTTCCTCACGTTTTTTCTGCTCCGGGATGCGCCGTTGCTTGCGGAGCGTCTGGGGATCGTGGCGGAACGGCTGGGAGGCGAGCGCGGGCGGCATCTGCTGACGGTGGCGGCCGGCACGGTGAACGGGGTGATCTACGGGATCCTTGGCTCAGCGCTGGCGCAGGCGGTGGTGGCGTTGATTGGATTCATCATCGCGGGGGTGCCGGGTGCGGTGCTGCTGGGCGTGCTTACGTTCTTTTTTGCGGTGATTCCGTTCGGCCCGCCGGTGATCTGGCTGCCGGCGGCATTCTGGCTGTATGCCCAGGGATCCCCCGGCTGGGCGTTGTTCATGCTGCTGTGGGGGATGCTGGCCATCAGCACCGTGGACAACATCCTCCGGCCGGTTTTGATCAGCCAGGGCACGCGGATGCCGTTCGTGCTGGTGTTCTGCGGGCTGGTGGGGGGCGCGCTGGCGTTCGGATTGGTGGGGATTTTCCTTGGCCCGGTGCTGCTGGCGGTTGGCTTCCGGCTGATCGACGAATGGTCCACACTTGAGTCGCCACTCGCACCGGAACAGGCGGGTGGCGCGGCGGCGGATCATCCGCCGCCGGCCGATGACTAGCGCGGTTCAGACGTCGTATGGCGCGCGGCGCGCGATGGAGCGCATGGTGTTGGCCTCGTCGTCGTCGATGAACCGCTCGGTGACGGGGTCGAAGCGGAGCTTGCGACCGAGTTTCCACGCGACGGCGGCGGCGTGGCAAGCGACGTGGCCGTGGCGGGTGATCTTCGCGTCGCATGCGGGCCGTTCCCTGGATTTGACGCAGTCGAGGAAATCGCGGACGTGCGCTGCGGCGTCGGTTCCATAGGTGGTTTCCGGTGCGGAATTTCCGAAGAGATCATCGCGGCTGGCGGCGATTTTGCCGCTGTCGCCAGCTTCGACCCATCCATCGTCGCCTTCGAAGCGGACGGGGCAGGTGCCCAGGCCGAGCCAGTCGCCCTCGTTCCGGAAGCCGGCGGTACGCATGACGAGGCGGATGCCGCTGGCGTATTTTGCGTGGATGGTGTTGCCATCGGGCTCGAATTCGACCGGTGTGGTGGAATCGGCACTGGCGGCCCACTGGCAGAGATCGAGGGTGTGGGAGCCCCATTCGGGAAGCTGGTAGCTCGCGGAGAATCCCTCGTGGCCTCGCCAGCGCCCGCGGAGATAGCCGCTGTTGAACGGGCGTTCGGCGGCGGGACCAAGCCAGAGATCCCAATCGGCGACCTCGGGATCCGGCAGTGGTTCTTCCGGGAGTGGATCCACATACGGGCCGAGCCCGACGATGCCTGCGTGCACGGCCCGAAGATTGCCGAGTGCGCCGCTGTTGGCGAGGTGGCAGGCGAGCTGGAAATTCTCGACGTTGCGGCGCTGGGTGCCGCCCTGAAAGATGCGCTCGTTGGCGGTGAACGCCTCCTCGAGTTCGGCGCTCTCGACGATGGACATGGAGCAGGGTTTTTCGCAGAAGACGTCCTTGCCGGCGCGTGCGGCGCGGATGGAGGCGGGGGCGTGCCAGCGGTCACCGGTTGCGATGAGAACGGCATCGATGTCGTCGCGACCGAGGATGTCGTCCATGTCGCGATGGGTGGCGCAGTCCTCGTTTCCGTAGTGGCGGTTGGCCATGCGGCGGACGATTTCGGCGCGTTCGGCCTGGGCGTCGCAAATGGCGACAAACCGGACGTCGGAATTTTCGAGGAAGTTGCCAAGCACTTGGCGCCCGCGGGGCCCGATGCCGATGCCGCCGACGACAATGCGGTTGCTGGGGGCGGTGTGTCCGTTCCTGCCGAGGGCGCTGGCGGGAATGATCGCCGGCATCGCTGTGAGCACGGCAGCTTTTTTGAGAAAGGATCTGCGGCTGGTTTGCATGGTAATTTCGTGTTACGGCCTTGGTATTCGGAAATTTACAGCAAATCTCAGAGGGGCCGGACGGGACCCTTATGGGTGATTGTTGATTGATTCCGTCAAATGCATGAAACAACCGTTTGACGGTGAGGCGAGCCGGGTGATAGAACAGGCGCGCGATGAAAATCAGGACAGAGGTGAAAACCCGGAGGACGCGACGCACCGATGCCAGGCAGCGGGTGCTTGAGGCGGCTGAGGAGTTGTTTGCAAAGCATGGTTTTGACGCGGTCTCGATCCGGGACATCACCAGCCGGTGCGGTGCGAATGTGGCGGCGATCAATTACCATTTTGGTGGACGCGACAAGCTGGTGGAGGAAGTGATGCTGAGGTATGTGGAGCCGATCAACCAGGAGCGACTGCTACGACTGGAAAGCGCGCTGCAGAAGTGGGGGGCCAAGGCAGTCCCGGTGGAGGAGCTGCTCGATGCATTTGTGAGACCGCTGGTGACGCGGGTGAAGAAATCCGAGCTTTCCGAACGTTTGTTTTACAAATTGTGCGGTCGCGTGTTTTCCGAGCACATTGACACACTGCCGCAGCCGGTGGAGTTGCAGTTTGCGCCGGTGTTACAGCGTTTTTACGATGCGTTTCAATCGAGTGTTCCCGAATTAAGCCGGGAGGAGCTGGTGTGGCGATTCCATTTCATGGTGGGTGGGATGTTGTATTTGATGAGCCATCAGGATCTTTTGCAGAGGATGTCGCGGGGTGATTCGGGAGAGCCATCGATGGAGGCTTCAATCAGTCGTTTCATTCGTTATTCGGCAGCTGGCTTCCGCGAGGGGACACGGGCGAGCATTGTGGAGGAACAACCAATGAGCCCGCAGGGTTTCTTTAATTTTTAAACAAAAGATTTAAACGGATCAGCCAATCGAGTTTGTGAATAAGTTGTGGATGATGTTTTGTTTGGTCTGGCTTTCGTCCTGCGTGATGCCAAAGCTGGACAACCGGATGGGGGATGCGGGGGTGGATGTGCCGGATGGCTGGCAGGCGACGCGTGAGGCGGCGCGCGGGGTGGACCGGGACTGGGTGCGGAACGTGGGTGGCCGCGAGCTTGTGGCATTGGTGGGCGAGGCGCTGGAGGCGAATCCCGACCTGCGGGCGGCGGCGGCGCGGGTGGATCGCGCGGCGGCGGAGGCCCGGGTCGCCGGGGCGGGGAGGCTGCCGTCGCTGGGGGCGGGTGTTTCGGGGGAGCGGAGTGAGCAGAAGTTCGTGGGATTTCCGTTTGAGTTGGAGAATGGCGGGGTTCCCGGGGCGTTGAGCAACAACTTTGGGGTTTCACTGAATGCGGCGTGGGAGTTGGATTTGTGGGGGCGTCTGCGCGCAGGCCGACAGGCGGCGGAGGCGGACCTGAGCGCGGAGGTGGCGGATTTCGATTTGGCACGGGTTTCACTGGCGGCCCAGGTGGCGAAGGCATGGCTGGCATTGGCCGAGGCGAACGAGCAGTTGGAGCTGGCGGCTGAGGCGCTTGAGGCGAGGCGGCTGCTGGCTGGTGCGGTGCGCGAACGATTCGATCGGGCGATCACCGAGGATGGCGGTTCGGCGGCGCAGGTGCGGTTGACCGAGTCGGAGGCGGCGTCCGGCGAGGAAGTGCTGGTGCGGCGGCGCCAGGAGCGCGAGCACGCGCTGCGGCAGTTGGAGTTGTTGCTTGGGCGCTATCCGGCGGGCAGGATCGTGGCGGCGGCGAAGCTTCCCGAGATGCCGTCCGGTGTGCCGGCGGGGCTGCCGTCCGAATTGTTGCTGCGGCGGCCCGACGTGTTGGCTGCGGAGCGGCGGCTGGCTGCGGAGGGCGGGCGGAGACGCGAAGCGGAATTGGCTCGCTTCCCGTCGATCGAGCTGACCGGTCGGTTCGGTACGACGACCGATTCACTGCAGGACATCCTGAACAGCGACTTCGGCATCTGGTCGCTGGGTGGTGGCCTGACGCAGCCGATCTTCCAGGGCGGCCGGATCGCAGGGGAGATCGATCGGACGGGGGCGGTGGAGCGGCGAGCCGCAGCGGATTTGCAACGCGCGGTTTTAAGCGCGTTCGGCGAGGTGGAAAGCGCGCTTGCGGCGGAGGCGTTCCTGCGCGAGCGGGAGGACGCCATTGCAAGGGCGGTGAATTTGGCGCGCGAAGCGGCCGAACGCGCGGATGAGGAATTCTCCGCGGGAACCGGCGATGTGTTGACATTGATCGAAGCCCGCGCGAGGCAGATCGAGACCGAGAGCGAGTTGGTGGCGGTGCGCCGGCTGCGGCTTGAACAACGCATCGACCTGCACCTCGCGCTCGGCGGGGATTTCCGACTTTGATCGACCAAACCACAGCCACCATGTCCGAGGAAAAAATCAACCGGTTGGAATCGCAGCGTCATACGGCAATACGGTCGGTCATTTCTTTTGTGCTGGTGTTGGGCATTCTGCTGGTCGGGGTGGGTGTGTCGGTGGTTTTGTTCCTGACCGGGCCGGATGTGGACGAGTCGGCCGATGAGCGGGTATTGCCGCCGGTGGAGACGAAGGTGGTTGAGATCGGGGATTACGGCGTGGAAATGGATAGCCGGGGAACCGTAGAGAGCCGCAGGGAGACCCGGGTCGCAGGTGAGGTGACGGGGCGGGTTGTCGAGGTGGCGGAGGGTTTCCGGCGCGGCGGGCGAGTGGCGGAAGGTGAGGCGCTGGTGCGGCTGGAGGCAACGGATTTCGAAGCGGCGCTCGCGGACGCGCGCAGCACGCTGGCGGATGCGGAACTGGCGTTGGCACAGGAGGAGGCACGCGCGGAACAAGCGCGGGTGGATTGGGAGCGCCTCGGCGGCAGCAGGGAGGCACGGCCGCTCGCGCTGCGCGAACCTCAGTTGGCCTCGGCGCGGGCGCGTGCGGAGTCGGCCCGCGCGGCGGTGGAGTTGGCGGAACGCAATCTTGATCGCACAGTGATCCGCGCGCCGTTCGATGCGGCGGTGCGGGCGACGCACGTGGAGGTCGGCGCGGTGGCACGGGCCGGAGAGCCGGTGGCGGATTTGTTCACGGCGGATGACCTCGAGATCCGGCTGGCGTTGACGCTCGAGGACTATGGTTTTTTGCAATACAAAGAGGATGGATCGGTGGACACGCGGATCACGCTCATGGGGAGGCATGGCGGGCGCGAGGCACGCTGGCGGGCGGAACCACTGCGGGTGGACGCGGAGATCGACCGCCGCACGCTTTCGGCATTCCTCATCGCGCGGGTGCTGCCGAACGGGGATGGTGACGGTCCGCGGCTGCCGCCGGTGGGCATGTTCTTGAATGCCTCGGTGACGGGCCAGACGCTCACGGACGTCGCGCTAGTACCGCGGCGGGCGCTGCGCGAGGGCGGCGAGGTGATTGTGATCGACGAGAGGAACCGCGTGGAATTCCGCGCGGTGGATGTGGCGCGGAGGACTCGTGAACTGGCGGTCGTGCGCTACGGGCTGGCAGCGGGTGACCGCCTCTGCCTCACGCGATTGACGGCACCGGTGGCGGGTATGGAGGTGATCGACGCCTCCGAAACCGGAAACCCCGAGAAATGACGCGGATATGAATGGTGCGATCCGATGGTTCAGCCGCAATCACGTCGCGGGGAATTTCCTGATGCTCGGGGTTCTCATCGCTGGCATGGTTTCGTGGTTTTCGATGAAGAAGGAGATTTTCCCCGAGACGGCGTTCGACGCGTTCTCGGTGCGGGTTCCCTACCCGAACGCGACGCCCGAAGAGGTGGAGACCGGGGTTTGCATCCCGATCGAGGAGGCGGTCGCGGACTTGCAGGGAATCAAGAAGGTCCGCTCGACGGCGGTGCAGAATACCGGCTCGGTAATCATCGAGGTGGAGACGGGGCAACGCGTGCGAGACGTGATGAGCGACGTGAAGGCGCGGGTGGACGCGATCGACAATTTTCCCGAGGAAACCGAGCAACCGGTGCTTGAGGAAATTCTGATCAAGTCCCCGGTGATGAGCCTGACGCTCACGGCGGATACCGACGAGGCGACGCTGAGCCGGCTCGCGGAACAGGTGCGCGACGACCTTTTGCTCTATGAACCGCCACCGGCTTCCGGATTTGCGGAAGTCGTCGCCCGTGCGATGCGCGGGCCACCGCGGATTTCGCAGATCGAGATCGCCGGGACGCGACCGTATGAAATTTCCATTGAAATTCGGGAGGAAACGCTGCGCGAGTTGGACCTCTCGCTGGCGGACATCGCGCGGGCGGTGCGGGCGAACACGCTGGACCTGCCGGCCGGATCCATTCGGGCGGACCGTGGTGAGCTGATCCTGCGCTCACTGGGCAAGCGCTACGAGGCCGTGGATCTGGCGGACATCCCGGTGGCGAACAACGATGACGGGGGCGAGGTGTTACTCGGCGACATCGCGGAGTTGATCGATGGCTTCGAGGAAATCGACCTCAGCAACCGATTCGACGCGCGCGAAGCAGTGGTGCTCAATATTTTCCGAGTCGGCCGCGAGGACACGTTGGCGCTTTCGGAGTTGGCCCGGCACTATGTCGAGAACGCGGCCAACCGGTTGCCGGAAGGTGCGGAGCTTGCGATCTGGAACGACCAAAGCGTATATCTCACGGCGCGGCTCGAGCTGCTCCAGCGCAACGCGTTGTTCGGCCTGTCGCTGGTGCTGCTGGTGCTCACATTGTTCCTACGGCCGTCGCTCGCGCTGTTGGTGGCGATGGGGATTCCGGTGTCTTTCGCCGGCGGCCTGTGGCTGATGCCGATCCTAGGCATTTCGGTGAACATGATCTCGTTATTCGCGTTTATCCTGGTATTGGGTATCGTGGTGGACGACGCGATCGTCACGGGGGAGAATGTGTACACGCGAATCCAGAAGGGCGAGCACCCTTCGGTGGCATCCTATAAAGGCACGCACGAGGTGAACGTGGTGGTGGTGTTCGGCGTGTTGACGACGATGATCGCGTTCACGCCGATGCTGGGGTTGAGCGGGATTTCCGGGAAAATCTGGCCGAACATCCCGCTGGTGGTGATTCCGACGCTGTTTTTCTCGCTGGTGCAATCGAAGCTGGTGCTGCCGGCGCACATGGCCCTGCTGTCGCCGAGCGACCGCGGGCGTCCGTTGCGCAATCCGCTGGCGAAGCTCCAGCGCAGGGTGGCGGACGGTCTGGCGGTGTTTGTGGATCGATTTTACGTTCCGGCGCTGGAGGTGGTGCTCAGGTGGCGCTACGTGACGCTGTCGGGGTTCACGGCGGTGCTGTTCGTGAGTGTGGCGATGGTGGCCAGCGGTTGGATTCCGTCGCGTTTCATGCCGGATGTGGAGGGGGACATTTTGAGCGCGAAGGTGGAGTTGGCGCAGGGCGTTCCATTTGGGGAGACCGACAGTGTGGTCAAGCGGATCGAGGAGGCGGCGCTGGCCCTCAACGAGCGCCACCAGGACCGCCGGGGCAATCCCGTGATCCGGCACGTGCTGGCAAGCTCGGGCACACAGCCGTTCATCACGGGTTTCAACCCCGACGGTCCGCCCCGTGGCACACACCTCGGCGAGGTGACGCTGGAGCTGGTTCCCGCCGCGAGCCGGGACGTGACCTCCGAGACGCTGGTCGCCGAGTGGCGGCGCAATCTCGGACCGGTGCCGGGCGTGGTCGAGCTTTCGTTCCAAGCGGAAACGGCGACGACGGGCAACGCGATCGACGTGAATTTGAGCGGCGACAACCTGGACCGGCTGGTGGAGGCCACGGCGTTCGCGAGGCGAGGGCTGGCGGAGTTCGACGGGGTGATCGACATCACCGACTCGAACCGCGAGGGCAGGGACGAGTTGCGCGTGGTGGCCATCACGCCCGCAGGGCGGGCCCTGGGATTCACAATGGAGTCGGTGGCGTTGCAGATCCGCGACGCGTTCTACGGCTACGAGGTGCAGCGCCTCCAGCGCGGGCGCGACGAGGTGAGGATGATGGTGCGCTATCCCAAGGAGGACCGGCGGTTCCTCGACTCACTCGAACGAATGAAACTGCGCACGCCCGCGGGCGACGCGGTGCCGATCACCGAGGTGGTGGTGCTGGAGGAGGGGCGTGGGCCCGCTGTGATCAACCGCACCGACCGCCAGCGCTCGATCCAGATCACGGCGGACGTCGAGCCGGGGGTGAATGCGAACCGGGTGGTTGCGGCGTTCACCTCGCGCGTGCTGGACGAGATCCCGAACCGTTTCCCGGGTGTGCGCTACAGCTTCGAGGGCGAGCAGGAGGAACAGAAACGCGGGGTGCAGGAAATCGGCACGCGGTTCATCTTCGCATTGATCGCGATGTTCGTCGTGATCGCCATTCCATTGCGCTCGTATTTCCAGCCGTTGATCATCATGTCAGTGATTCCATTCGGTCTGGTGGGCGCGATCTGGGGGCATGTGGTGATGGGACTGGAGCTGAGCATCATGTCGATGTGCGGATTGGTGGCGCTGGCCGGGGTGGTGGTGAACAACAGCCTGGTGATGGTGGATTTCGTGAACCGCCACCGCGCCGAATCTGCGACGCTGCACGATGCGGCGGTCGCCGCCGGCCGGGCGCGGTTCCGGGCGATCCTGCTGACGTCGCTGACGACTTTCGTCGGCATCATGCCGATGGTGCTGGAGACGGACGTGCAGGCGATGTTCCTGATCCCGATGGCGGTGTCGCTGGGTTTCGGCATCCTCTTCGCGGCATTCCTGACGCTGTTCCTGGTGCCCTCGGTCTATCTGATTCTGGAGGATGTCGCCGGCAGGAGATGGCGGCGCGCGGCCTGAGCTCCCCGGAACGCGCTTGATCGGCTGACAGGTCGCGTGAGATGCTCTCATGCATGTTCGCGAGAAAAAAATCAGAAATCAGCCGCCGCACGGATTGGCTGGCGCTGTGTCTTCTCATTTCATGCCTGCCGGCTCCTGCTGTGGCGGGCGAGGATTTCAACGAGACGTGGAGCTACGCCGCGCCGTCCTCCGGCTTCCACATCCGGGCCGAGCGTTTCGAGGCCAATCCGATCATCCATCGGGAAATGGCGGGCATGGCCGGCGACGTGGGGAAGAACATCAACGGCCCGTCGCTGATCCGCGTGCCGGATTGGGTTGAGAACCCGCTCGGGAAATATTACCTGTATTTCGCACACCACCACGGGGCATTCATCCGGCTGGCCCATGCGGACCATTTGAGAGGCCCGTGGAGGATCCACCGCCCGGGTGTGCTCCACATGGAGGACACGCCGGCCTACGACGGCGCGCGGCGCGACCATGTGGCCAGCCCGGACGTTCACATCGATCACGAGAACCAGCGGTTCGTAATGTATTACCACGCCGATCCGCGGCCCGGCCGCGACGACCTGCCCTATCAGATGACCTACGCGGCGCTGTCGGCCGACGGGCTTCTCTTCGAATCGCTGCCGGACCCGCTCGGGCTGTTTTATTTCCGCGTCATCAAGCTGGGCGATTGGCACTACGCGTTCGCGAAATACATAAATGACGGCGGCATCATCTACCGTTCGTGCGACGGGCTGCATGATTTCGAGGAGGGGCCGCGGATCCTGCCGCGCGTCCGCCACAAGGCGCTGTGGAAACACGGCGGGATGCTGTATGTGTTTTTCTCCCGTGGCGGGGACGAGCCGGAACACATCATGGTTTCGAGGATCGAGAACCTGGAGGACGACTGGCACGACTGGCGGTTCACCGAACCCCAGACGGTGCTGGCACCCGAGGAGGATTTCGAGGGAGTGGACCAGCCGGTGGAGCGTTCACACTTTGGAGCGACCTACGAATTCGTACACCAGTTGCGTGATCCGGCGATTTATGAAGAGGACGGGCGCGTGTTCCTACTGTATTCAACGGCCGGCGAGAGGGCGATCGCCATCGCGGAACTGTTTTTCGGGGAGTAGGCCCCATTCCGGTGTTTCGTCGCGGAACATGACAATTGGTCCGCGGATCTCGAATTCGCCGTGCATGACTCCGCCGGATCCGGGTCTCCGCGATTGATATTCCGCCCGGGACAAGAATTGCGCGGCTCGTCAATATGGTGGGGGCGTCCGTGGTTGGGAGGACAATGGCGGAGGTGGGTTTGCCACGAATCAGCGTCGGCCGGTGAGGAGTTCAACCATCGTTTCGCCCATGGCGAGGCCGACGTTCATGTAGGTGCGGGCGTCGTTGTCGTAGTGGCCGCCGGATGAGCCGCCCATGCTGAGCGGATGGGTGTAAACAGTGGCGACATTGCCCTCGAACTGCGGGTATTTGCCGCTGCTTCCATCGACGGCCATCTTGGCGTCAAGCAGGTCGCCCTCGCCGCCGCCGGCCCCCTTTTCGGTCTGGCCGAGGGTGGCCATGACGAATTTCGCGCCCGGCGCGTCGAAATCCTCGCGGAGCTGTTCGATGAGGCGGACCAGGTTTTTCTCATACCGGGCCGAGTGGGCGCGGTTGCGCATGTCCTTGTCGCCCTGCCACCAGAAGAATCCGGCGACTTCATGGCCGGTCGCGCCGGGGTAATAGTTTTCCAGGTCGGCGAGGACGGATTTGGCGTTGCCGATGTCGTCGTCGTATTGCTTTCCGGCATACCAATCGACCGGTTCGGGTTCCTCGCCAACTTCCCACGACTCCGGCGATTCCTTGTATCCCGCATAGACCCGCCCATCATACTCGTATTGTTCGCTGCCGGGTGGCAGCAGGTCCCAGCCGAGGCTGCGGTTGCCGATGCATGCCTTGAGGAGCATGACCGGTGCGTCGTGGAAGTTTCCGAGGTGGTGGCCGATGCCGATCTCTGGGCCGATGTTGCGGTTGGTGATGGTGAGCCAGCTGCTGTGCTGGACGTTCATGGCGCCACCGCGCTGCATGACGAAGACGTTGCGCACGTCCTTGCGGGTGCGCCAGTTGCCCCTGTCATCGACGAGAAACGGGTAGAGGCCCTCGTTTTTCACGGCGTATCCGAGTCCGCCGGGCCCGTTGGAATGGGTCTCGCCGAAGCCGAGCATGTTGGACTGGCCGAGGAGGATGAAGACCTGGACCGGCCGCGACATGTCGGCGGGTTCGCTGCCGTCGCCGCCACGACCGGGATCGCCGTCGCCATCGGTCGATGGCGGGGCGAGCGGACCGACGGATTCGAGGAAATCGATGTCGGCCTGGGAGAGAACGGATTGGTCGAAGGTGAGGCGCTCGCCATCGGAGCGGAGGACGATGACGCTTCCGGATTCGGGTTGGTATCCGAGCAGTTCGACTTCGAAGGTGCGCACGCCGTCGGAACTGGTCCAGGTGCGGACGTCCGCGGCGGCGTGGAGGCAGAAAACAAAGGACAAGAGCGCGGCGACGATGCCGGCTGTGGTATGGCGCGCGGGTTTTGTCATCATGCTTTTCATTTCCAATGGATACGCGGATTTGGCGGGGATTTCATCATGGAATTCCCGAACCGGGGGCCCGTCAGAGTTCCTCTTCCTCCATGTCGTCTCCGGGGACGGGGGGGATGAGGTCCTCGCGCATGAGGAGGCGGCCGATGTCGAGATCGGCGAGGAGATCCTCGCGGGTGTCGCGGACGACGGCGGCGTAGGGCGTGATGCGGTCGAGTTCGGCGATGGCGCAGTGGACCATGGACGAGATGATGTCGCCGTCGAAACGCTCCTTGTCGAAGAGGTTGGTGATGCGGAATACGAGCCGGGAGCGGTCGAGGTCGTATTCGAAACCGCCGAGGGTGAGTTGTTTATTGGCGCGGGCGAGGAGTTCGAGGATGACGGGCAGGCGTGCGGGTGCGACCGGCATGGGCGATTCCGAGACAACCGCCAGCGCGTTGAGCTGTGGGTATGCCTGGGCGATGAGTTCGATCCGTGTGTGGTGGGCCTCGAAGCCGGCGCGGAGGACGTCTCGGTTTTCGACGAGTTCGCAGTGCCATCCGTTGGTGCCGAAGGTTTCCTGGACGCAGAGGATCTGGCGTGAGTGGGGTCGCATGGTATTCGGTTCAGTTTTTGGTGGTGTTCCCGGCTGGTTTTCCGGCGGAGCTGTCGGCGGGCGGGGATACCCGTTCGAGGACGGCCTTGGCAAGCAGGGGACGGAGGTCCCTGCGGACGGGGGCGAGCGAGAGGTGGATGCCGGCGGTCTGGTCGGAGTCGAAATGCAGGGTGAGGCGACGTAGCGACGGATCGGTCTCCGCTCCGTCGATTTCGCCCCAGGAGATCATGCGCATGCCATCGGCCGGGCGGAAGAAGGGGAAAATCTCGATGCCGAGCGGGGTCAGGATGATGTAGGCGTGGCGGGTGAGGCGCAGGGCGGTGCGCGTGGCGAGCCAGGCGGCGGGCAGCGGGGCGATGGCCCAGGCGGGGTGGAGACGGTCGGGCTCGGTGAGGCGGCCAAGGCCCATCACAATGATCACACAGGCAGTGGCGGCGAGTATCATGGCGACGAGCCAGAACCACACGGCCTGGCCCGAGCGGGTGAACCGGAGTTCTTTTTCCGGGGCGGCGACCCGCGGGGCTTTCGGGATCATTCCTGGGATTGTGGGTTCTTCAACGCGCTCAACACGCGTTCGAGGCGGGTGGCGAGTTCGTCTTTTCCGGTGGCGCGGGCGAGACGGATGCGGAGGGAGAGCACGTCGGGTTGGCGCAGCTCGGCGTCGCCGAGCATGGCGAGCATTCGCGTGGCGGCCAGGTGGTCGCCGAGTTCGATGGCCCCTTCGATTTGGTCGAGCGGTGCGGGTTCGACACCATCGAGCGGGCGATCCTTGTAAATGGCGAAGGTGGATCTGTCTGGCAGGCCGGCGCGGGCGGCGGGGTCCGCGATCTCATCAAGGTAAACAAACCCGTCACCTTCGCGGCGGAGCCGGAGGTTGTTCAGAAAGACGACGAGGATGATCCCGAAGATGAGAAAGAACGCCTCAAGCAGAAACGGCGTGGAGATGATGCCGGCGAACACGCCGAGGAATTCCCCCGCGAAGCCGGGCACGAAATGCCAGATGATGTAGATCGTCGGAACCACAAGCACCATCAGCACGAGAATGGAGAGGCCGACGGTCAATTGGCCGCGGCGTGGATCGTCGTTTTCAGCGCGGGCGGATGGTTTCTGATGACTCACGGCGGCAGTTTACACGTTTCGGGGTGGAAATGCCAGATCAAGAACCGGATTCACCGGTGAAATCCGCCTCACGATGTTTGCCACACGCAGTGGTCGCGATGATGCAGTTCGAAAGTTGCGCGCCCGCGCGCACGCTCGCGCCGGGCCAGACGACGCAGCCGTCGAGCCGGGCCCCGGCCTTGACGCTCGCGCCGGGGCCGACGACCGAGCGGCTGACTTCCGCCGACGGGTGGATGACGGCTTCAGGGTGGATTTTCGCGTCGAGCGCAAGATCCCGGTGGGCGCGGAGGTAGGAGTCGCGGTCGCCGAGGTCGAGCCAGAGACCGTCTTCGATGACGGCGGCGCCGAGCCTGCCACGGCGGATGCATTCGAGAAACGCGGGAATTACGGAGGCGATGCGGCCCGGCGGTATCAGCGCGAGGAATTCCGGCGCGATGCAATAGACGCCGGTGAAGCCGTGGGTGCCGTCGGCCCGGTCGAGCATGCGGCGGATGTCAGCGACGCGCGAACCGGTGGCATCCAAAGCGAGGTGGGGTGGGGGACCGTGGCGGCGCACCGCGAGGGTGGCGAGGGCATCGGATTCGTGGTGGGCGCGCACGAGTTCGTCCAGCGGCATGCGGGTGAGGATGTCGCCGTTGTGGACGAGCGCGGGTTTTCCGCCGATCCACGGT
Source organism: Haloferula sp. (assembly GCA_007126655.1). Classification (GTDB taxonomy): domain Bacteria; phylum Verrucomicrobiota; class Verrucomicrobiia; order Verrucomicrobiales; family Akkermansiaceae; genus Luteolibacter. Next base: position 20,449 of record SLAV01000345.1, read on the forward strand.
TCGATGTTTTTCAGGCCTCCGCCGGTGTCGAGCAGCACGGGCTCGTGAAAGAATTCGACGCGGGTTCCGGCTGGCGGCTGGAAGCCGTTCCAGGCGGCGGCAAGGTGGTGGGTGTTCACAGCGAAGCGGGATATGCCGATGGCGGCGCAGGCCTCGAAAGCGTGGGCGGCCATCGGCCGGTGAAAAACCGGGACCAGCGGCTTGGGCAGCAGCAGGGTGAGCGGACGCAGCCGGGTACCCATGCCCGCGCCGAGGATGAACGCTTGATCGATGACCGGTTTAGTCATGCCACGGCCAGCACTGGCTGGGGGTTGGGGTGGAATCAAGTGCGGAGAACGGATCGATGGTTGATTTCCCGCTTTTTCGGAATAACGATTAGCCCTATGTCTCTTACCCGACGAATGATTCATTTCAGACATGTCCGTTCAATCCTGATTTGCTGTGGCTTGGCGACCGCCGCACCGGCCCACCCGGTCGCTTACGATGGCGCGCACCAATGGATGACCGGGGTGAGCGGCGATTCGTTCAATCTCGAGTTCTACCGGTCATACACGGCGCGCGAGGCATGGGGGCTGCATGCGATGGCGTTCGACCGGTCGGAGAACGACGGCTTCGCCGCGCTGCAGCACAACTGGCTGCTGAAGCGCTGGAATCTGCCGAACGCCCAGGCGAACACCTACGCCGGGATTGGCGCGGGGGTGGCGAAGCGGGAGGGGGCTTCCGCGAGACCGGCGGCGGTCGGGGCATTCCGGGCGGACTACGAAACCCGCCGGATCTACACCGCCTTCGAGGTGAAAGGAATGACCTCGGAGGCATTCAACCGCAGCGTGACCAGCGTGGAGACCGGTTTCGCACCATACCTCGCCGAGTTCGACGAACTCAATACCTGGATCATCCTCCAGGCCAAGCATACCAGCGGAATGGACGACAATTTCGACCTGATTCCGAAACTCCGGTTCTTCAAGGACAACATTTTCGTCGAGGCTGGTGTCACCCACCGCGGCAAGCCGATGGCCAGCCTGATGATCCACTTCTAACCAAACCAAAATCCCGTGATTCGATGAAAACGATATCCGCAATACTGTTCTCCGCCCTGCTCACAGCCCTTTCGGCGAAAGCCGCACCCGACCGTGTGATGACGATCAAGGCGTCGGTTGATGGCATGGTGTGCGCGTTCTGCGCCCAGGGCTTGACCGCCCATTTCCGCAATCACGACGCGATCAGCAATATCCATGTGAGCCTCGGTCGTAATCTGGTGATTCTCGAAGAGCGCAAGGGCAAATCCATCAGTGACGAAGAAATCGCAAAGGCGGTGGAGCGCGCGGGCTTTGACGCGCCCAACAACATAAATCGTGTTGCGACTCCGTTCGACGATGTGAAAAATGCGGAAGACTGAATCTTCCGTGCAGGTCATCCATCTTTCCGCCACCAGTCCGTATCGCGCTCCCATTCGTTACGTGGCGGGGTGGTGGTGGCAGCTGGTTTTTTCTGAATCTTAGCCTCTTCGTCTTCCGGCTTAAGCGCTTCGCTCATGAGTTCTTCGAGTTCGGGGTCGTGGCCACGAGCACAGCGTGCCATGTTGAAGAAGATCAGCCCGACGACCCCGAAGCCTGTGAGGACCACGGCGAGCATGGAAATGGCAAATGCGTCGATGGTGTTCATGGCATTTCGTTTTTTTCGATGATTTTGCGCATCGGGATCATGTTGGAGTATTCGAACCCGTGCTTGATGAAGAAACTTTGGGAATCTGCGCTGATTTTGTCGGTTAGCAAGGTGATCCTGCGGAAATCCTTCTGCCCGGCGAATTCGAAGACGTGCTTGAGCAGCATCGAGCCGTAGCCCTGGCTGCGGTGGTCCGGGTGGATCACGACGTCCTCCATCAGGATCACGAAACCGCCGCGCGCGGTGGAGATGGTGAAGAGGAGGTTCACCATGCCGAAGATGCGCTCCTTGTTGCGGACGACGAAGATGCGGCCGCGATTCGGTTGTTCGAGGATGAGGCGCAGGCCGCGTTCCTGCTGGGCGCGGTCGGGCGTGAAGTCGCCGGAGTGCGTCAGCAGCTCCATCACAAGCTCGGTGAGCGGCTGCAGGTCATCAATGGTCGCGGTTTCGACCACAGGTGCATCGCCAGAGGGATTTCCTTCGTTGCTCACGGTTCGATATTCTCACAATCCACGGGAAAAACACCAGAAATTTGACCTTCGGTCGCAGCGGGGGGATTTCACAAGTGCCTGACAATCGCGCGATGCACCGATTCGACGTTGCCGTGGCAGGGTATGATGTGGGCGAAGGGTTCGCCAGCGAGGCCGAGAAAGATTCTGCGGCAGGCTTCGAGGGATTCGCGCTGTTCGAATTGGTTGGCTGTGTCGCCGCGGGTGCCGATGCGGGCGAGGGCGGCATCGACGTCGAGATCGAGGATGAAGAGATGGTCGGGCACGGGGGCGAAGGCCTCGTTGCGGCGGCGGATCTCCGCGGGGTCGAACCCGCGCGCGCCCTGGTAGGCCATGGTGGAGAAGTAGTAGCGGTCGAGGATGACGACCTTGCCGGCTGCGAGTGACGGGTGGATGAGTTCCTCGACATGCTGGCGGCGGTCGTTGAGGAAATACTCGAGTTCGGTTTCGGGATCGAGCCTGCCGCCGGCGGATTCGCGCAGCTTGCGGCCCCACGGGCCGTCGGTGGGTTCGCGGCTAAGGACGACATCGCGCCCGGCGGCTTCGAACCATTCGCCGAGGAGATTCGCCTGGGTGGACTTGCCGGTGCCGTCGATGCCTTCGATGACGATGAACATGGGGTCGGGCGGGTCAGAGGTAGCGCGAGCGGAGATGGGCGAGGTAGGCATCGGTCGCGGGAGGCGACCCGGTGGCCTGCCGCATCAGGTCGGCGGGGTCGAGGGTGGCCCCGGGGGCGTGGACATGCTCCCGCATCCAGCGGAGCAGGGCGGCGTAATCCGCGCGTTTGCAACCGGCGGCGACGGTGGTGTCGCGTTTGGCGGCCTCGAAGAGCTGGGCGGCGTTGAGGTTGCCGAGCGAGTAGGTGGCGAAGTAGCCGAGCCCGCCCATCGACCAGTGGATGTCCTGGAGGCAGCCGCGGCGGTCGTCGGCGGGAGTGAAGCCGAAGAGGTCGCGGAATTCGTCGTTCCATGCGGACGGGATTTCCTCGACGGTGATTTCCCCGCGCAGCATGCGGCGTTCGATGCCGAAGCGCAGGATGATGTGCAGGTCGTAGGTGGCTTCGTCGGCCTCGACGCGGATGGGCGAGAATTCGGCGCGGCGGATGTGGGCGAGGAATTCCTCCAGCGGGAAATCCGCGAGCTGGGGAAAGCACTCGCGCGCCTCGGGGTACCACTTTTCCCAGAACGGGCGGGAGCGGCCGACGTGGTTTTCCCACAGCCGCGATTGTGATTCGTGGATGCCGAGCGAGACGGACGAGCCGGAGGGAAGCCCGAAGTCGTCGCGCGGCAAGCCCTGCTCGTAAAGCCCGTGGCCGGTTTCGTGAAGCACGCCGAAGAGCGAGGAGGTGAAATCATTTTCATCGTAGCGGGTCGTCATCCTCACGTCGCCCGGGCCGAGCGAAGTGCAGAACGGGTGGGTGGCGGTGTCGATCCGGCCGGCGGTGAAATCATAGCCAAGCGACTCTGCGACCCTGGCGTTGAAGCGCTGTTGCGCGGCGACGGAGTATGGACCCGGCGGCAGTGTAGCGCGGCGGGCGGCGGATCGTTCCACGGCCCCGGCGGCGATGCGGCGGAGTTCGGGCTTCAATTGATCGAACAACGCGGCCACCTCTGCGGTGCTCGTCGCCCGTTCGTAATTTTCCAGCAGCGCGTCGTATGGCTCGTCCGCGTATCCCCAGAGTTCCGCCTTCTCGCGGGCGATATCGAGCAGCTTGCGGAGGTGCGGGGCGAAGGTGGCGAAGTCGGAATCCGCGCGAGCCTTCGCCCAAGCGTGTTTGGCCAGCGAGGAAGCCTCGCTGGCGCGGGCGACCAGTTCGACGGGCAGGCGCGTCGCGCGGTCGAAGCCGCGGCGGAGTTCGCGGAGGTTGGCCGTGGTCTCCGGATCCGCGCCGACATCGGCGGCCTCGGCCTCGCCGAGCGCGTCCCGCCACTCGCCGGACACGGCCAGTTCGTGCGCCCGCGCCGAGATCCACGCGAGCTGGGCCGCGCGATGACCCGCGCCGGACGGCGGCAGATAGGTTTCCTGGTCCCATCCGATCACCGATCCGATCGAGCGGATGGTGGCGTGCCTGCGTGCGAGATCGAATATCCTCATGCGCCAAGTCATGCGGGAAATCCCGCCAATGGCAAAAAAATTCATCAAGCGTGCTTGCCATGGAAAATCTGATGGAAATAATCCATCCCAGCCCACACTCGACGGGCAAGCGAACAACCCATTACACCCAAACCCGATTCAATGAGTAATCCATCCTCCAGCGGTATCGACCGCAAACGCCTGTTCGCGGGCATCTGCCTCGCATTGGTTCCGACCGGTGCGCAGTTCGCCCTGATCGCCAACGTGCTCGGCCAGTTCAAAATGGAGTTCATCCTGACGAACGCCCAGGTCGGGTTGATCGCCGGCACCGGCTTCGGCGCGATGACCATTCCGCTGCTGCTGCTCGGCCCCGGCCTTGAGAAATACGGCATGAGGGTGGGCACCATCGCGGCGTTTCTCGGCCACCTGCTTGGCCTCACCCTGGTGCTGGCCGCGGTTTTCCTGCGTGGCGACCCAAGCGCGTTCTGGCTCCTGATTTTCGGCGTCGGCCTGCTTGGTGTCGGCAACGGAATGATCGAGGTGGCCGGCAACCCGCTGACCACGGCGTTGTATCCCGACGACAAGACGACGAAACTCAATTTCTTCCATGCGTTCTTCCCGCTTGGCATCTTGAGTGGCAGTCTCATCGGCTGGGGACTCAATAATCTCCAGGATTCGGTGCCGTTTATGTACCACTGGACGTTCCAGCTCGGCATCATCTACATCCCGATCATCATCTACGGTTATCTCGTGCTGCCGCAGAAATTCCCGAAAACCGAGTATGGCGAATCCGGTCTGCCGATCAGCGGCATGTTCAAGGCCACCTTCACAAGTCCGCTCATGTATGTGCTCTGGGCGGCGCTTGCGCTTGCCATGTGCATCGAGCTCGGATCCGGCCGCTGGATTCCGGAAATCTTCGCCCAGGCCGGTCTCGGCACCTATGCGATCCTGCTGATGGCTTGGACGAGCTTCATCATGATCGTCCTGCGGATCTACGCCGGCCACTTTGTTGAGAGCCTGTCGCCGCCCGGCATGCTTTTCGGCGCTTCAATCATCACCGGCGTCGCGCTGTTGCTCTACGCCAATGCGGAGGGTGCACTGATGGCCTTCCTCGCCGCAACCCTCTTCGGTATCGGAGTGGCGTTTTTCTTCCCGACGATCGTTGGTCTCGTCAGCGAGCGTCTGCCGCGCAGCGGTTCGCTCGGTATCGTCATCACGATGGGTATTGGCCTCGGAGCCGCCGGCTTCATCGGCACGCCCGGTGTCGGCGCCATAGCGGACAACCAGATCTCCCGCCAACTTAATGTCGAGGAGACCCGCAACGAAGCCATCCAGGCGCTTCGCGATGCGGAAAGCGTCTTCAGCGAGCGGCTTGACGAAATACGGAATCTGTCGCCTGAAGATGTCCTCGAGCGCGGGCTCATTTACCGTCCGGAAGACGTGGAGCGCGCACTTCCCGTGATCCGCGCGGCGATCGAGGACTACAACGAACGCGACGGCCAGATCATCGGTGATGCGGTGCCCGTAGCCATGCGCGAGATCGGTGGCGTCGGCATCGATCATGATTCCGTGGACAAGGCGAACGAACTGCTTGGCCCCGCCGAGGCTATCGGCGGTCAACGCACACTGCTCCTGATCACGCCGATCGCTCTGGTTCTGATACTGATCTTCGGTATCATGTATCTGCGCGACCGCGCCCGTGGCGGCTACCGTGTCGAGAAACTCCAAGGGGCGGCATGATTTCGCCTTCCCGCGCGATCCCCTTTAGCCGGATTTCCGCACCATGTGTTGCAACATCATCCGGCAGGGGACCGTAATGAATTGGAATGAAATATTTTATCATCACCGCTTGGTTCGCCGCGATCATCACCGCCGGTGGCCAAGCGGAACGCTTGTCGGAGGATGATCGCAAAAACTATCTCGAGCGGGTGCGTGCCATTCTTGAGGCGTCCGACTCCCAGCTCGAAGCCCGATTCCGGGTCGCCATCCAGGCATACCGGGCGGCCATGGGGAGTGACGAAGCGGCTTTCTCACTTTATATGAATTGCGTCGAGAAGGTCGATTTCACCGATCGCAATCGCAGCGCGCGGGATTTCCGCGAGTGGCGGCGCAACAACGACAACAGGCTGGGCGATCCCGCGTTCCGTCGCGCGCTGCGGCACCAGTTGCGCTGGCTTGTCCTCACTTTGCAGGCCACCAATGACGATGCGGACCGGCGTGAACTCGCATCGAACGCCCAGGACATCATCGACTCCATCGTGAACGACGCCTCCAATCTCACCGGACACGAGAATATCCTGAACCAGTCGGTCACTGCCTCGGTTTTCGCCCGCGCTTACGACATCGGCGGCATCGAGGTCGAGGACTGGGTGCTGGCCCCCGGGCGGATTCCTGCGATATACGATGAGATCATCATGCCGCAGCACCGCATCGCGCGTCGCGCCGACGCGCTGCGCGATGCCTGGACCAGGCGCATCCAGCAGCAGACCCGGCTTGCCGATGAGTGGAGCAGCGCCGACAACGACCGTGGCAGACGGATCGGCATGGCGAGAGATCAGAGAAGCGAGGATTACCAATCATTCGTGACAGAACAGTTGCCGCAACTCCAATGGCAGATGGAAGTGGATGTCTTCCAACATGGGGACCCGGCCGGGGCAGCCCCCCGCATGCTCGCTCACATCAGCCGCCATGCGGGCCATTCCAAGGTCCGCGACTGGGTTGAGGAATTCGAAAGCCTGCTCACTGTCCGCGACTCCCCAAGTGGATCGGAAGAATCCGGTGGTTTTCCGGAATCATGGGAGGAAGAGGCGAGCGAGAGGCGGCGTGGGGATTCATCGGGATCCTCATCCATTCCCGCTGAGCCGCCGCCGGACCCCGACTCGATTTTCAACGATTGATCCCGCGTTGGCCAGGCACCGGTTGCGATCCCGTTGACAGTGCCCGGTGCCGAGCATTTAATCCGCCGTGACTCTGATCGTCCGTTTGCTCACCCCATGTTTTGGAGCCGCATGTCTCCTCGCGGGCTGTGCCATGCCGGGATCGCAGGCCGATCCGTGGATGGCTGCGGTGGACCGGCAGGTCAACCAACTCGGGTATCGCAACTGGATCGTGATCGCGGAGGCTTCTTTTCCGGCATTCAGCCGGCCCGGCGTCCGCCAGGTGACCGCCCCGGTCGAGATCCCCGAGGCGCTGGATCATGTAATCCATGTGATGGAACGAACCGAATACACACGACCCAACTTTTACCTCGCCAGTGAGTTGCGGTCGGTGGAAAACGATTATGCGCCGGGCATCAATCACTTCCGCGAACGTGTCCGCGCCTCGCTGCACGGCCACGAGACGATCCGGATCGACCACGAATCGCTGATGATTCTTCTGGAAGACACTCACCGGAACTTCGACGTGCTTGTGATCCGCACCCAGACCGCTCTGCCGTATTCCTCGGTCTATCTGGAACTGCTCCCGGGTTACTGGGATGCGGATTCCGAGGCGAGGTTGCGCGAGCGCATCGCCAACGAGCGCCGGAGAAAAATCTCGTCGCAAGCCGATTGAGCGCCAGATGATCCACGCCAGATGAGCATCAAAAAGGAAACCATCAGGCGCGAGCGGGAAAGTGCCTGGATCGGCGACGCGGTCCTGGCCTTGTTCGCCCGGCAATTCGTCCTTCACGAACGGGGCGAGATGGATGGCGAGTGGTTCACCCTGCTCACTTCCAACGATTTTCTCAGCGCGTTCGGGAATCCGACGCGGGTCGAGGCCTCGATCGGGGAACTCTATCAATCCGAAGGAATTGAAGCCGCCTTCGCGTGGATGGAGGCGGAATTGATCCCCCATTTCCGCAAGCGCCTTGCCAACAGGCGCTGAGTGCGTTGCGGACCGTGCCCCATGTTTCTGCCGGGCATGCCCTTGCTCGACATCATGATGGACGGCGTTAATATTCGCGGATGCCGCCGGAACACATCAAAACGACGCATCGTGGCAGGATCGCGGACCTGCATGCGGGGCGTGTTTTCGCCGGTGAAATCGAAGTCAGGGAAGGCTTGATCCATGCCATCCGGGAAACCGGCGGTGACGCTCCCGGGGAGGGATTCCTCTGCCCCGGATTCATCGACGCTCATGTGCACGTCGAAAGCTCGATGCTGCCTCCGGCGGAATTCGCCCGCATCGCCGTGATCCACGGCACGGTCGCCACGGTCTCCGATCCGCACGAAATCGCCAACGTCCTCGGCGTCGATGGCGTCCGCGCGATGCAACGCATGGCCTCCGCCACACCGATGAAAATCCACTTCGGCATCCCGTCGTGTGTGCCCGCCACCGGATTCGAAACCGCGGGAGCGGTCATCGACTCCGCGGCGGTCGCGGAGCTTTGCAAGGATCCCTCGCTCACGTATCTCGCCGAGATGATGAATTACCCGGGGGTCGTCCACCGCGATCCGGAGGTGATGGCCAAGCTGGACGCCGCCCGGCGGCACGGGAAAAACATCGATGGTCACGCGCCGGGACTCCGAGGCGACGGACTGCGCGCGTACATTGAAGCGGGCATCACCACCGACCACGAATGCACGGATCTTCAGGAGGCGCTGGAAAAGCTTTCGCTCGGCCAGAAGATCCTGATTCGAGAGGGCTCGGCAGCGAAAAACTTCGAAGCGCTGTGGCCGGTCCTTCTGGAAGACCCCGGCGCATGCATGTTTTGCAGCGACGACAAGCATCCCGACGACCTCATCGAGGGCCACATGGACCAGTTGCGCGCCCGCGCGGTGGCCCGGGGAGTTCCGTTCATCGATGTGTTGCGCGCCGCCTGCCTCAATCCCGCCGAGCATTACCAGCTGCGCTGCGGCACGCTCCGGGTCGGCGACCCGGCGGATTTCATCCGCTTCGCGGATCCCGAAAGTTTCGAAGTGCTGGAGACGTGGATCGACGGCGCGTGCGTCGCCAGACGGGGTGAATCCCTGCTGCCGGTCACGCGGGCCGAGCCGGTCAACCATTTCGGATGCGCGCCGAAATCGGCGGAGGATTTCGCGGTCGGGGTGCCCGGGCCGGTAACGCTGCGGGTGATCGAGGCCGTTGACGGCAGCCTTGTTACCGGTTCAAGCAAGATGGATGCCAGGGTCATCGGTGGTTGTGCGGTGGCGGATCCGTCGCGGGACCTGCTGAAGATCGCGGTGGTCAACCGCTACCGGGACACGGCTCCGGCAACCGCGTTTGTTCACGGAATCGGCCTGAAGCAGGGTGCCATCGCATCCAGCGTCGCCCACGATTGCCACAACATCGTCGCCGTGGGATGCGACGACGAATCACTCGCCCGGGCCGTCAATCTCGTCATTGAGGCGAAAGGTGGCATCAGCGCCGCCGGGCCCGGTGGCGATGATCTCCTCGCCCTGCCCATCTCCGGTCTCATGAGCGCGGAACCGGCGGAGGCGGTCGCTACAGAATATGGTCGCCTGACCCGGAGGGCCAGGGAGCTGGGAAGCGAGATGCACGCGCCATACATGACCCTCTCATTCCTCGCCCTGCTCGTCATTCCCTCGCTCAAACTCGGGGACCGCGGGTTGTTCGATGGCGGGGCATTCCGCTTCACCCGCTTGTTCGACTGATACTCCCTTATCCTCAGCCGCCACGCAAATCCCGCATCGACCACAACACCCCCGCCGCCTCCGCCGCGTTCCCCCTCATCCTGCGAGCCCCGCTCCGCCGCCTCGGCCCGAAACGCTCCCGCGCCCGCTCGAAACACGAATCCA
>SLAV01000331.1 GCA_007126655.1 Haloferula sp.
CGTGGGTGACGCGGAGGGTGGCGTTGCGGATTTTTTCGGAGACGCAGAGGCCGAGTTCGATGGTGCGGTCTTCCGGGCGGACGACCATGCGGAGGGCGGCGAGGTCGGTGGCTTGTTGGACGGGGCCGATGCCTTGGATGGGCCACCAGAATTGGGAGAAGGTTTTGGTTTCGTAGGGGGTGATGTAGGTGAAGTCGGGCTGGTTGTCGGTGTAGACGCCGGCCATGAGTTCGATGTAGGGGCCGTTGGTGTCTGTGAGTTCGCGGTCCCATGCGTGTCCGAAGGCGTGGTCGCCCCAGGTCCATTGCTTTTTGCCGGGGCCGATGTGGCGGTTGGCGATGTGGACGAATCCGCCGCCGGCCTTGAAGTCGTATCCGCCGAAGAAGTCGAAACGGGTCTCGCAAACCATGTAGCTGGTGGGGACGGGGATGTTTTTATACCATGCGAGGTCGTTTTTGCCGGGGCGGTTTTGGTAATCGACGCCGTAGTATGGGTTGTTGGCGACGGGGAAGGATGACATGGCGCGGACGGCGTGGTCGGCGACGTAGGTGACGTCGGTGGGAAAGAACGATTGGTATTGATCGTGGACGAGGGCGGCGACGTTGGCCCACCAGAGGAAGTTCTGGGTGAGGGGGGTGCGGTTGTAGATGCGGGCGCGGAGTTCGATGAGGGATGAGCCGGGGCGGAGGCGGATGCCGTGCATGCCCTTGAGGCGGTCGAGCGGGTCATGTTCGCTCATCCAGATGGTGCGGGCGCCGTCGTCTTCGTTTTCGATGTGGACGTCGGTGGGCATGAAGGTGCCGGGGCGGTGGTGCTGGGGCCAGTTGAATTCGACGCCGCCGGAGATCCACGGGCCGGCGAGGCCGACGAGGGCGGGTTTGATGACGTCGTTGCGGTAGAAGAAGTCGTAGTTGCTGTTTTTCTTGTCCTGGCCGGTGAAGATGCGCCCGCCGATCTCGGGGAGCATCACGAGCCTGACGAATTCGTTTTCGAGGCGGGCGGATTGGTAGGTGACGTCCTGTGGATCGTCATGGACCTTGTCGATGAACGGGACGGGATAGACTTTTCCCGAAGATCCCTGATAGACGCGCTTGTCGAAGAAGACGGGGTTTTTCTCGGGTGCTCCGACGGGGTAGGTGGGGATGACGAGGGGTTCGAGTTTGGCGGTAACGGACATGGTCGTTGAATGGTTGGCGGCGTCTTCTTTCCACAATCGAAATACCGAGAACAACCGGGGGTTCTGATTTAAGGAAATTCATTCAGTGCTTCCAGCGGTTCCCTGTGTTTCAGGTGGATGATTTTTTGCGTTTGGCGTTGGCTTGCCAGGGAGACGTTGAAGCATGGGGGGTTTCTTCGGAAACCACAGCTTGCGCGAATCATTTTAGCAGGTGTGTCGCACGCACGGTTTGGACGGGCAGCGCCGCCAATCAATGCGTCGCTCCTGCCCCTATCGTTGGAAGGAACCGTGGGCTCCCTGGACGGTGGCGTGGGTCAGCGGACGACCGGGCGCAGAACCATGTTGCGGAAATAAGCGGGCCCGTGGTCACCTTGGAGGAAAATCGGGCCGGGCCGGGTTTCATCCGACCATAGCGCGCCACCGGTGATGCCTTCGACGGGCTGGTTGTCGATGATGGTTTCTCCGTTGAGGATCACAGTGACGTGGCGGTCCACAAGCGTGATGTCCATGGTCTGCCACTCGCCGGGCGGCTTCGAGGGGTTCGATGTCGGGGCGATGCGGCTGTAGAGCGAGCCGTTACTCTGGACGGATGGCTCGTCTCCATACGAGTCCAGCACCTGGATTTCGTAGATTCCGCGCAGATAAACGCCGCTGTTGCCGCGTGGGGCGAGTTTGGTTTCCAGCGTGATGTTGAAATCCTCGAACTCGTCGGTGGTGCGTAGGTTTCCATAGCCGCGGCCGCCCTCCTCCGGGAGGTTGACCAGTTCGCCGTCGCGCGCCTGCCAGCCGTTGCGGGCGTTCGGGTTGGTGGGTTCCCAGCCGGTGAGATCACGCCCGTTGAAGAGCTCGACCGGCTCGCCGAATTCGATTTCCGAGAGATCCGGTCGCGGCGGCATGGGGGGCACTCGTTCGCCAGTGAAATCCGCGCGGTTCACGCCCGTGCCGTCGTTGCGCGGGCTGATGTGCTGAAGGCTCAGTGCGTCTCCGTCCACTGTTGCAGTGATCGTCTGGGTGAAGAGCTGGGTGCGCGCGGGTTCGCCCTCGGGTTCGCGCCTGACTTCGCGGATGCGGGTGGCATGGAGAGTGTCGCCGTCGAAATACACGCTGGCGAGGGGGACCACGCTGCCACCGCCCCACATGATTGATCCCTCATACCAGCCCCCGTCGTGGCGGTTGATTTCCATCCAGCCGGCGTTGCCGCCGGGAATCGTGAGCGCCCAGCGGCCGAGGAAGTCGTCGTTGGCGATGGCGGGCATGGCCGTGGCGAGCGAGGCGCACACCGCCAAGCGGATGAGGGTGGAGGTCATCGTTTTCATGATGCGCGCAGGGTGGGGTGGGAAGGCTCTGGTTTCCAAGAAAAAACGGGGCGGGGGCGTGAGGTGCCGGTGACCGACACGATGGAGCCGGCATCAATACCGCCAGTGGCACAGCTCGCGGCGGCGTTCGGCGTGCCATTGGCGGGTTGACTGCCAGATCACCGTTTCGGCGGTGGTTCCCCGCAGGTCCGCATTTCCCCGGCTGCTGCGGAGGGGCGCCCCGGTGTCCAGGGGCGCCGGCCCCGGTGACGCACAGGCGCCGAGAAACGGAAAAACAAGAACAGCTGCGAGCAAAAGAGCCTTCATGTAGGGTGTGACGTCGGATTCGGCAGTCACATTCAATGCCAAAACGCCAAGGGAGCTGTCGCACCC
>SLAV01000349.1 GCA_007126655.1 Haloferula sp.
AGCTACCAGCGCCTGCTTTTCGACGAAGGCGTGCCGCAGCGTCTGGCCGGTAGCGGTGAGGTTCTGTTCACGGGAACCAGCAGTAGCCGCGAAGAACGCAATGAATTGCGGGCTGATGCAAGCGGCACGGAACTGACGATCGAGCCGGGCATTACGATCCGCAGCGTTGATATGGGCGGCACGGTGGGCAGTAGCAGCTATCCACTGGTGCTGGAGGGGCGGATTGTTTCGGAAACGAACAACGCGACGATCCGGGTGCGCGGTGATGATTTCACGAATGCAGGAAGTCTGGAAGCGCGTGCTGGCGGGACGCTCGATGTGGGCCAAATCGCTTCCAATACGGGACGCATTGAAACGGGAGTGGGCGGTCTGATTCAAGTCGCCGGTCCCCTCGACATCGAGGACTACACGGTCGAGCTGTTGGGGCCGGATCCGGGGGATCACGGACGGCTGGTGGTCGCCGGCGATCTAACCGTCGGTGGCGATCTTAGGGCGACGTTTGTCGGGACCGAATCGGTCTGGATCGGCGATACGTTTACGGTTCTCGAAGCGACTTCGGTGTCGGGGGAGTTTGCCGATCTCGACCTGCCCATGGACGGAACGGAAGCCCTGCTCGACATCGCCTATGAAGTGGACGCGGTGAATCTGTTCGTCCCGGAGATCCAGCCGCTTGCGGCGACCGGTCCGGTTCCCGCCGATGGGGCGACGGAGGTTGTGATCAATCCCACGCTGGCCTGGGCCGAGGGAGGCTTTGCCGAGAGCTACGAGATTTACCTCGGCACCGATTCGAATTTGGGAGTCGCCGATTTGGCGGGCACCTCTGCGGTTCCTTCCTTCGACCCGGATGTGTTGGCCTGGGGTACGATCCATTACTGGCGCGTCGATGCGGTGAATGCATTCGGCACGACTCCCGGGCCGGTCTGGAGTTTCACCACGCGCGCCGAGCCGGGGCCGGGTGACGGCACGATCTGGGTGGCGGGCAGCGGTTCCTGGACGGACGGAAACAACTGGTCGTCCGCGCCGGATTTCCCGCAAAACGATTCGCCTTCGCCCGGCGACAGCTACTCCGTGGTGATCGATGCGACGGGTGAATACACCATCATCATTGATTCCGACATCACGGTCGACCGCCTCACGATCGACGCACCGGGAGCGACCGTGCGTCACACCAGCGGCACGCTCACGGTGTTGGACGGCTTTGAGATCGTCGAAGGCGTCTATGAGCAGGCGGGCGGAAGGCTCGACGGCGCGACCGTATCCGTCGGCGCACAGGGCACTTGGGACATCACGGCGAACAGCACGGTCTGCAATGTCACACTCGGGCCGGAAACGGAACTCGCCATCCCCAACGCGCGCATCCTCTCGGTGGAGGGTGATCTCACGCTCGATGAGGCGGCGATCCGCCTCGCAAGCACGGGCAGCATCACGCGGCTGAGGTTTGTGGACGGCGGCCCGCAACTGCTGGGTGGAGCGGGGACCGTGGTCTTCGATGGCAGTGGCTCAGACTCCAGCAACCGGGTGGAAACATGGAACAGCGGAACCGTGCTGACCCTGGGACCGGACATCACCGTGCGGACCGGAACCCGGGGCGGTCTGCTTGGTGTGAACCACGACCTGGTGAACGAGGGAACGGTCATCGCCGACACGCCCGGACGGACCCTGGCGGTGAATCCATCGAACACATTCGAAAATACCGGCACGCTCGTGGCGGAAAACGGCGCGAGCCTTGACGTGTCCTCACTTTCGGGCGACCTGAACGCGGTGTTGCTTGCCGACTCCGGGAGCGCGCTCGAGGTGTCCGGTGACTTTACGGTGAATCAACCCGTGACCGTGCCCGAGGGAGCTTCGCTTTCCCTTGGTGGAACGTGGACTTCGGCGACGACGATCGGCGCGGCGGGCGCCTCGCTGTTCCTCGGTGGCGATTGGAGCAACGCCGGCCTGTTGTCCGTGGAAGATACCACGCTGGAGCTTGGTGGCACGTTCGCCTTTGCCGATCTCGGCGACTTCGACCGGACCGGTGGCACGGTGCGGCTTTCCGGGACGGTGGAAAATGCGGACGCCACCGCGCTGCTGGATGGCTCGACGGGAGATTGGGAATTTTCCGGCGGTCGAATCCGCGGCGGCACGCTGGCCTTCGACGGAGCCGCGTTGCTGGTGACGGGAGGCGGAACTTTTGAAAATCTGACCCTGGCGGATTCGGTCGATCTAACGGTCGGCAACGGCAATATCCTGGAGATCGAGGGCGACCTGATGTTCGAGGGGGCAACGCTCCGCCTCGGCAGCACCGGCAGCATCACGAGGCTGCGGTTTACCGGAGGCGGGCCGCAATTGCTCGGCGGAAATGGCGAGATTGTCTTCGATGGCAGTGGTTCGGACACCAACAACCGGATCGAGTCCTGGGCGAGCGGCACCGTCCTGACGGTCGGCCCCGGCATCACGATCCGCACCGGCACACGCGGGGGAATCCTGGAGGGCAGCGGGAAAGAAATCATCAATAACGGCACCATTCTCGCGGAAACGCCGGGTCGGCAGTTGCAGGTGACCTCACAGACCGTATTCACCAACAACGGGGCGCTGCGGATGCGCGACGGCGGTTTGCTCAATATTGGCGGATTGACGGGCGACCTGAATACGGCGGAGATCACCGGAGCCGGCAGCACCCTTTCCCTCAACGGGGATTACACGCTCAATGTGGATTTGGCTGTTCCGGAGGAGGCCTCGCTGATTTTGAACGGCAGTTGGGTCAATGCGGCGGTGCTCACCTTGAACGACGCCGATCTTGAATGGTCCGGCACCATCGCCACGGCGGACCTGGGGACGATCCAGCGAACCGGCGGCAGCCTGAGGCTGACCGGTATGTTGGATAACGACGGATCGGTGCTCACGCTGGGCGGGGCGCTCGGAAGCCTGGCACTCGATGGCGGCGTGATCCGTGGCGGCACGCTTGCATATCAGGGGGACTCGGAACTTCTGCTCACGGCAAACAGCCGCCTGGAGAATCTCACGCTCGACGAAACCGTGGTGCTGACCATTCCGAACGGACGGATTCTGGAAATAGACGGGGATCTGACGTTCGACAACGCGACGCTTCGGCTGGCATCCACCGGCAGCAACACCCGCCTTCGGTTCGTCCAGGGCGGCGCGCAGGCGCTGAATGGAACGGGCACGATCCTCTTGGATGGCGGGGGTTCGGACACCGGCAACCGCATTGAGGCATGGGCCACCGGCACGGTGCTCACCATCGGGCCGGGCATCACCGTCCGCAGCGGGACGCGCGGCGGTATTCTGGAAGGCAGCGGGCGCGAGATCATCAACCTTGGAACGATTTCCGCGGAAACGCCCGGACGCGAAGTGCGGACCAGTTCGGGCACCGAGCTTGCCAACCAGGGACTGCTTCGGGCGGGTGACGGCGGCATTCTGCGGATTGGGCAGATGGTGTCGAACACCGGCGGCCTCTTCGCTGGTCCCGGCGGCAGGCTGGATTTCGACGGCGACGCCATGATCGGCGGCGAGCTGGCATTGCGCGTCGGCGGGCCGGATGCGGCCTCGCAGGGGCGCTTGTCGGCCGGCGGCGGGCTGGCGCTCGGCGGCGTGTTCGACGTCGCGTTTGCCGGCGGCTATCTGCCGATTGATGGCGAGCGGTATGATCTGATTTCCGCAGGGGAAATCACCGGTGACTTCGCCGAAGTGAACCTGCCGGACATCAGCGGCGAGGTGGCCGCGGAGCTGGTGCGGGAGGCCGGTGCGATCGCGGTTCTGGTTTCGGGCGCGCCGCCCGCGCCGGCGGTATCCCCGACGCCGTCCGACGGATCGGTGAACCAGAGCCTCGGCCAGTTCATCGCGTGGAGCGATGGCGGGCTGGCGAGCAGCTATGATGTGTATTTCGGAACCAATCCGGATCCCGGACCGGATGAGTTCCAGGGAAACCAGGTCGGCTCGTCGTTCCAGCCGGGCGGCCTGGCTTACGGCACGACGTATTTCTGGCGGATCGATCCGCGGAACCTCAACGGAGTGACGGAAGGCCCGGTCTGGTCGTTCACCACGCGCCCGGAACCGGCGGGCATCGCCGGTGTGGTGTGGCACGATGAGAACGAGAATGACACGGTGGACGCGGGCGAACCCCGCCTCGAAGGCTGGGAGGTTTATCTGGATCTCAACAACAACGGCGTCCGCAACGCGGGTGAACCACGGACGTTCACCGACGAGGACGGGGCCTACAGTTTCGGGAACCTGATGCCCGGCGAGTATGTGGTGCGCCAGACCGTGCAGGACACGTGGGCACAGCGGCTGCCTTCGGGTGGTGAGGCACAGGTGGTCACGGTGGCACCGGGAGAGACGGCCACCCAGGTGAATTTCGGCAACATCCGCACCGGCCCGATGGTGGTGAGTGCGAATCTCAACCGCAGCCTGCCGGTCCCCGCGACCGATGACCTGCGGATCACGGTGCGCTTCGACCGCAGCATGGATCCGGCGGAAACGCCGACCCTCGAACTGCTGCCGCAAGATGGCCAGGACGCACCCGTGATCGCCGCGGGCGGCAACTGGACGAACGGCCCCCGCAGCAACGACACGTTCACGAGCGCACCGGTGGTGATCGCTCCGGGGATGGACGGTGAGTTTGTCCTGCGCGTGAGCGACGCGGTCGATCCCGGCGGGCGGATCGGTGATCCCGCCGACGTGCTCACCTTCCAGGTCAACGCCACGCCGCCGCCGGTGGTGGAAATCGAAATCGCCGGGATCACGTCGGACAGCCTCACGATTTCGTGGGAGGACTATCCGGCGCCCGCCGATTTGAACCTGTTCCGCATTTATCTGGAGGACGAACCCTTCACCTCGGTCGCCGGGCTGGACGCGCATGACGGGCGCGGCGCGGCGGCGCGTTCGCACACCTTCACCAGCCTGGAGCCGGACCGCGTGTATCACGCGGCGGTCGGTGCCGTGGACGACGTGTTGAACATGAACCGGGAGATCACCTCGATCCCGGTCGAGATCGCCAGCGAACTGCCGCCCGCGCTGGTGCCCGGGCTGACGCGCCCCGGGCTGGGTGTGGCGGCGCTGGACTGGGGTTTTTACGACGCGGACGCGCTGATCGGGTTCGCGGGCTACCGCATTTACGTCGAGGAGGCGGATTTCTCCGACGTCGATGGACTCGTCCCGGCGGCGGAAGTGGGCGCCGGCGAAAGCGGGTTTGTGATCGACGGGCTCGATCGCACGAAGGAATTCCACATCGCGGTGGTGCCGTTCAACCGGCTGGGTGAATTCGTCAGCGAGGTGCAGACCGTGCTCTGGCGCGACTTGCTCAGCGATACCATCACCGAGGATGTTGTGATCGGTGGCGACGGGCTGGAAGTGATCGACATTGCCGCACCGATCATCGTGGATGCCGGGGCGCAGGTTACCGTGCCGGCAGGCACCACACTAAGGTTCGCGCCGGACACCGGAGTATCCGTTGAAAACGGGGCGCTGATTGCGGTGGGCAGCGCCGAGGCACCGGTTCATTTCACCTCGATGGAGGAAAACGGACGCGGGCTTTGGGACGGGATCGTGCTCGGTGCGAATGCCAATGGTTCGCACCTGCGCCATGTTTGGGTCCGCCACGGCGGCGGGCTCCGGGTGGACGGGCTGGTGAATCCGATGCTGGACGAGCTGCGCCTGGTCTGGAATCAGGGTGCCGGCCTTGATGTTCGTGGTGGCGCGGTGGTGGATCTGGAAAACAGCTTCATCGCGCTCAATGCGGCGGGAATTTCAGCGGATGAAAACAGCTCGATCACGATCTCGCGATCCGTCGTGAAAAACAACCTCACCAACGCGACCGCCACACCCGGCAGCATCATTGCCGCCGCCAACAACTGGTGGGGGCTGGAGGATGAGGCCGATATCGCCGCGAGCGTCGCCGGAAATGTGACGACAGCAAACCCGTCCACCGAGGAGCCGGTCCTCGGGACACATGCAGGATTCACCGGATCGGACGACGGGCGCACGGGTTCCCGGGAAATCACGCTCACGCTCAACGCGGTGAATGCAACGGCATACCGGGTGAGCGAGGATTCGACTTTCGACGGCGTCTTTTTCGATGATGTGCCTCAAGAGGATCCGGATGATGGTGAAGATGGCGACCTATATCGCACGAGCGCGTTCGATGTGCCGGTGACGCTTTCCGACGGCGGCGGCCTGAAGTCGTTGTTCGTCGAGTTCCTCAGCGCCAGTGGCGGAGAGTCGGCGCCGGTTTTGGTTGAGGTCGAATACGTCACCGATGGCCCCGGCATCCTCGCATTCAGCCTGGAGGAGGGCGATGAGTTCACGCGTCCGGTGGTGGTGAGCGCGTCGGCCGAGGCGGAGATCGGCATCCAGTCGCTCGAATTTTTCGTCGATGACGGGTTGGTCCTGTCCAGCGGTGACGCGGTTCTCGAAGGGGTTTGGGATTTCCGCGGTGCTTCGGACGGCATCGTCCGGGCGCGCCTTGAAGCGCGGGACACGGCGGGCCGCCTGGCGACGCGCGAGGTCAACGTCCGCCTCAGCCCGGAACCGCCGTCCCGCCCGGTGATTACTTCGCCGGAAGGGGGCGTCTTCGTCTCGGAACCCGAATTCGCCATGAGTGGCGAGGCGGAGCCGGGGATTGAGGTGCGTGTGTCCCGCAATGGCAGTGTGATCGGGACGACGACCGCGGATGCGGACGGCGTGTTCCAGATCGGCGGGCTTGCCTACACGGAGGGGGCGAACGTGTTGATCGCCACGGCATCCGACGCGGCCGGCAGCACGTCATCCGCAGCAGTGACGGTGAACCTCGACACGGTGCCGCCCGCCGCGCTGATCCTGGAATCAGCCGAGTATGCGTCGGCCGGGCAGGAGATCCTGCTGTCCTGGCGGTTCCCGGAAACCGGCAAGCGCGCGGAGTTTTTCTGGGTGGTGTGGAGCGACGAGCCATTCGACGATCCCGACGACTCGCTGTGGCAGAGCGACCTTTTGGAGGAAACGCTGCATGCCGTTGGCAACCTGGAGGACGGCGAGTATTACTTCGCGGTTGCGGGGGTGGATGCGGCCGGCAATGTCGGCGCATTGTCCAACCTGAAGACGGTGGTCTTCAACGCGACGCCGCCGGTGTTCACCGTCGAGTATGACACGGCGATGCCTGCCGGCCCGGGCGAGATCGGGATCACGCTGAGGTCGAACGAATCGCTGCGCTCGCGCCCGAGCCTGACGGTGCGCCCGCCGAACTTCTCGAATCCGGTCTCGGTGTCGTTGAGTGAATCGGGACCGAACGAATATTCGGGTTCCTACGCCCTCTCGGCTCTTTCGGGATCGACCGGTGTGGCGGAAGTCCGCGTTTCGGGTCGCGACACATTCGGCAACAGCTATGCGGGACCGCCGGAAGGGCCGGAGCTGGTCTTCGACGTGAGCCGCCCGACGGCGGAGATCGTTCCTGATGTGGCGGTGCCGGTGCAGGTGCTTGGCGGGCCGGTAACGGTGAACCTCGACATCACCGTGAGCAAAGGCAATCTGGCGGAAGCCCCCGAAGTGACCTACAACCCGCCGGAGGGCGGCGCGGTGGTGCTGACGCCCGCGGGAAGCGGCGCGAATTGGACGGCACCACTGGAACTCACGCCCGGGATGGGGACGGGGACGGGGACCTTCACGTTCTCGGCGACCGATGCGATCGGCAATACGGGCACCACGATCACCTCGGGCGACGAGCTGGAAATCTACAACACCGAGGTGGCTCCGCCGCCGCCGGTCCCCTCGGGACTGGAAACCGTCTCGCGCAAGGGAGGAGAGATCGCCATCGGCTGGCAGCCTGCGGACGGCGCCGAACAATATCATCTTTACCGCTCGCCGGGCACCACCGGCGTGCCGGACGAGAGGGTCGCCACCATCGACGCCGCCGGTGAACCCGTGGTTTTCGACACGCCGCCCGAAGACGGGTTCTACCGGTATGCCGTTTCGTCCGAACGTCTTGGTTCGGAGAGCGGTCTGTCATTGCCGCGCACCGCTGAATCCGACCGTACACCTCCAGAGCCGCCGGAAAATGTCGAGGTCTCGCTGAACCTCGCCGGGCAGGTCGAAATTTCCTGGCAGCCCCCCTCGTCCGGCGAGACGCCGGATCGGTATTTCCTCTACCGCAACCAGACCGATATTCCCCTGCGGCCGTATTCCAGTGCGGGTGTGGCTCGGGATACACCACCGCGAGGTGTGAATACCTACCATGTCGCTTCGGTGGATGCGCTGGGCAACGAAAACCTGAGTGAGCCCGCTTCCATTGAAATGTTTGTTGGCGCGGTTTCCAATTTGCGCGCGGTGCTGCCGGAGGGTGGCGAGGCGTTCCTGCAATGGACCGCCGAGGACAGCGAGGCTGCCGGCCACAACATCTATGCCGATGGCCAACGGATCAACGAGCAGCCGGTGGTCGCGCCGTTCCTGCCGCTGGTGGAAGTCGCGCATGACGAGGCCGTCGAATATGCCGTGCGTGCGGTGGATTCCGAGGGCCGCGAGAGTGCGCCGCGGACGATCACTGTGCATCCGGTGGCGCTCGATCTCGCGTTCAATCCGCGCGGGGATGGCGTGGAACGCGCGCTGCGGAGCCGCTATTTCGACCGCCTTGTGGTGTCGGCTGCGAACGTCGCTTCAAGCGATTGGGAATTCGGTGAAATTGAACTCCGTGCCATCCAGGGATCGTCGGCCCCTGTGGTGGTCAGGCGCGACGTCGAAGGTGATGTGGAAGCCGGTGGGGTGGGAACATGGGCATTCGCGTTCCCTGGCCCGCGCAATGCCGTCGAGGGCGTGGACTTTGTGCTGGAGCTGAAGCGTGCGGAGGAAGACGGATCGGTCGCGATCCACCGCCGGGAATTCGACAGCATTGCGGCGTTCCGCGCCTCCACCGAGGTGAACGTGACCGCGGAAGAGCCTCCACTGGCCGGCGGCCTCAACGAATTCACCGCCGAGTTCATCAACCGCGGCCACAGCGACATGGATCTGCTGCTGGTGCGCGACGGCGGCGGAGCGCCGGGCAACCTGGTGCTCGAGGTGCTGGATGAGAACAACGAGGTGGTGAGTTCCGCCGAATTTTCCTCGCCCCAATCCGGCATGCTGACGGCTCCGGGCGGTCGTGGTTATTTCCGGATCGCGCCGGGTGAGTCGCGCAGCGTCACATTCACCGGCGTGCTGATCCCCGAGTCGCTCGGCGAGGCGGGGCAGGCGCGCGTGCGGGTGCGCTCCGGCGAACTCTTCAACGACCTGGGCGGCCCGGGCGAGATTTCCTCCGGCCCGATCAGCGGCTCGATGGTCACCTCGCTGGTGGAGACACCGTATTACGGCACGCTTGATGAGGGCACCGAAGGCGTGGTGAACGATCAGCCATTCGCACTTTCCGGCTACGCCCGCGACCGCGAAACCGACGCACCTGTGGCTGGAGCGGACCTGCGGATCGGCTTCAACCTGCGTGGCTTCACCTGGTATGAGGAAGTGACGACCGATTCGTCCGGGCGCTGGGAGCTGAGCTACACTCCGCCCGCCGGTGTGTCCGGCGAATACCGGTTCTGGGCCGCGCATCCCGACGTGGAGGACGTGTTGAACATGGGTGGTGCGACGCTGTTGCAACTTCTGCCGACTCCATCGCGCGGCAATGTGCGCATGTCGAAAAACGACACGCTCGATTTCAGCTTCCGCCTGATCAATCCCGGCGAGATTCCCCTGAATCTGGATGCGGTCTCGGCGCGGGTCTTCACCGTGGAAGTCGCGGAGGACGGTGAGGAAATCGAGACGGACATCGACACCGTGGCGATTGAATCGACCAATGAAACGCCGCTCGCCCTGCCGGGCAACGCGCGCACACAGGTGAACCTGCGGGCGACTGCGGCGCTCGACGCGCCGGATTTCGCGAAAGCCGAGGTCACGTTCATTACCGAGGAGGGCGCGTCCGCCCTGGTGACGCTGGACTTCAACCTCCTACCGGCGGTGCCGATCCTGCGGGTGGAATCCCCGAGCCGCGGGTTTGTGGACCGTTCACTCGACCGCGGCGCACAGCGCAGCGAGCGCGTGGTGATTAGCAATGCCGGGCTTCGCGCGTTGGAGAACGTCGAGATCGTGCCGCCGCAGAACATCCCGTGGATGCAGCTCAACCTTCCCGCGGATCCGGACGGGGTCATCCGCGTGCCGGATCTCGCCGTCGGCGATGATTTGGAACTCACCGTGGTTTTCACTCCGCCGGAGTCGGTGGATCTCGGCTTTTACGACGACGTGCTCACGATCCGCGGTTCCAACGCGCAGGCGGATTTCGAGATGGGCATTTTCGCGGAAATCACCTCGAATCTCACCGGCTCGGCCCGGTTCGCCGTCACCAACATCATCGGCCAGGAAGTGCCGAACGCCTCGATCCGCCTGCGCAACTCGGTGAACCGCATCGACCGCGGGCCGTATTACACCGATTCGCTCGGCGAGGTGCTGGCGGAGGACTTGCAGGAGGGCCGCTGGTCCTGGCAGGTATCCGCGCCTGGCCATTCCGTCGCGACCGGAACGCTCGTGATCGAGGCAGACCAGGTCACTCTGGTCGAGCCGGAGCTGAACCGGAGCCTGGTGACCATCACGTTTGAGGTGGTGCCGGTGCCCTTCACCGACCGCTACGAGATCCGCCTTGAGCAGACGTTCGAGACGCGGGTGCCGGCACCGGTGTTGGTCATGGATCCGCCCCGCTATTCGTTCGAGAACATCGAGCCGGGGTTTGAGACCACCGTCACCTACACCCTGCGGAATGAAGGCCTCATCAGCCTGAACGACGTGGAAATCAACGGTAGCGAAAGCGGGGTTTTCACACTCTCGCCGATGATTGATTTCATTCCCGAACTGCGTCCGGATCAAGTCATCGAGATACCCGCCCGTATCCGCCTTGCCGAGGATGCTTTTGACAACGGTGGGG
>SLAV01000077.1 GCA_007126655.1 Haloferula sp.
AAAACCCATGGCAACAAATTCTCGGTCAACGATTTCATCCTCAAAGCGGTCATCAATGCCGCGCAGGCTGTCCCCGCGATCAACGCATCCTTCACCGGGGAGCACATCGTCCGCTTCAAGCACGTCGGCCTCGCCGTCGCCATCGCCGTGGACGACGGCCTCGTCACCCCCGTCATCCGGGAGGCCGAATCCAAGTCGCTGCTCGCCATCTCGCAGGCCGTCAAGGACTACGCCGTCCGCGCCCGCGACAAGAAACTCAAGCCCAACGAGTTCGACGGCGGCACCATCACCGTCTCCAACCTCGGCGCGTGGGGCATCGAATCGTTCGACGCCATCGTCAACCCGCCCCAGGCCGCCATCCTTTCTGTCGGAGCCGCTGTCGAGAAACCCGTCGTCAGGAACGGCGAGATCGTCCCCGGCATGCGCATGAACCTCGGCCTCTCCTGCGACCACCGCGTCGTGGACGGAGCCATCGGAGCCGCCTTCCTCGCCGAGGTCAGGAAGCTCCTCGAACAACCCGCGCTCATGCTCCTGTGACCCTCACGGTCCACGACGCCGCCGGGCTGCGCGACGCCCTGCGCGCCCGCCGCACCGCCGGTCCCGTCGTCCTCGTGCCCACCATGGGCGCCCTCCATGCCGGGCACCTCTCGCTCGTCGCCATCGCCCGCGAAAGGGCGGGGGAGGGGGGTACCGTCGTCGTCTCCATCTTCGTGAACCCGATTCAGTTCGACCGCCGCGACGATCTCGATGCCTACCCGCGCCCGCTGGAGGCCGATCTCGACGCCTGCCGCTCCGCCGGCGTGGACGTCGTCTTCGCACCCTCGGCGGATGCCATGTACGCGCCCGACCGCTCCGTCACCGTCACCGAGACCGCCCTGTCCCGCCACCTCTGCGGCGCGTCGCGTCCCTGCCACTTTGACGGCGTCTGCACCGTTTGTCTCAAGCTGTTCCTGCTCACCGGCTGCGACGCCGCCGTCTTCGGCGAGAAGGATTTCCAACAACTCGCCGTCATCCGCCGCATGGCGCGCGATCTCGACGTGCCCGTCGAAATCCTCGCCGGCCCCACTCTCCGTGAGCCGGACGGCCTCGCCATGTCCTCGCGCAACGCCCGCCTCACCCCCAAGCAGCGCGCCGACGCCCCGCGCCTCCATCGCGCCCTCCGCGATGCCGCCGCGCTGGATTCCCCCGCCGACATCCTCGCCGCCGCCCGCCGCGAAATCGAAGCCTCGCCCCACGCCCGCATCGACTACCTCGAACTCGTCCACCCCCACACCCTCCGGCCCGCGTCCGCCCGCCCAGCCGTCCTCGCCGCCGCCGTCTTCTACGGCCACGTCCGCCTCATCGACCACGTCCACCTCCCCGTAGCCGGAGCCTCCGGCTCCGGTAAGAAGTAGAAGGTGCCTCCGGCTCTTCCCCCGCGGCAGCCCCCCACTTAACCTTTACTTGCCGCCCCCCCGCGGTTCTCATTTCGCGGATGATCACCACCGGCCTGCGCCTGCCCGGCTTCGGAGTCGCCGCCCTGGCGCTCCTGTCCGGAGCCTTTGGCGAGGACGCGCTGCCCGAACCGCGCGTCGAGCAGGACGTGGACATGATCACCCCCGTCCCCGCGCCCGAAATCCCCGTCGGCGGGGGCCTCGATTTCGACGACTTCGAGATGCCCGAGGGCGTCAACATCCGCAATAAGGGCGGCCGCATCGAGGGGAACCCCGGTGAAGGATGGCTCGAATTCGGCGGCCCCGTCAAAATCACCACCGACACCGGGATCGAAATCTTCGCCAACCGCGCCCGCCTCGATTCGCGCGCGAAAACCATCGCCCTCGAGGGGGACGTCGCGATCTATCAGAAAGACACCCTCCAGCGCGGCGACCGCGCCGTCTATCACTACGGCACGCGCTTCCTCGACACCAGCGGCATGCGCGTCTCCCTCGATCCACTGCTTCTCGAGGCCGGGGCCTTCACCATGGAGGATGTCGGCGGCCGCACCGTCTTCACCGGCACCGACGCCGGCATCACCACCCACGACGACGAGGATCCGAACTTCTGGGTCCGCGCCGCCGAGACCACCGTCCATCCCGGCGACCGCGTTGTCTTCCGCAACCTCACCCTCCACGCCGGCGGCGTGCCGGTCTTCTGGCTTCCCTATTTCTCCCAGCCGCTCGATTCCGAACTCGGCTACCACTTCGTGCCCGGCGCGCGGTCAAACTGGGGACCCTACCTGCTCAACACCTACGGCATCATGCTCGGCGGCGAGCGCGACCCCGTCACCGGCGAAAACCGCGACGCCTGGCTGCTCTCACGGTGGAAGGTGGACCTCCGCGCCCGCCGCGGCGTCGGCCTCGGCGTCGCTCTCACCGACACCCGCGCCGCCGCCGAAAACCGCAACCTCACCGGCCTCGGCCTCTACTATCTCCACGACCTCGCGCCCGACACCACCCGCTCCGGAAGGCCCGCCCGCCGCGAGATCGATGCGGACCGCTACCGCGCCGAACTCAAGCACCGCCACAATTTCGCCACCGCCGGCGACGCCGCCTGGTGGGCGGATGCCAACCTCACCCTCCTCAGTGACGAGCGCTTCCTCGACGATTTCGAGCCGCAGCGCTTCCGCACCGACCCCGAGCCGGACAACACCGTCGGCATCTTCCGGCGGGCCGACCACTCGCTTCTCTCCGCCTTCGCCCGCCTCCGCCTGAACAACTTCCACCGCGGCGACACCCGGCTTCCCGAGATCGCCTTCGACCAATCGCGCCGCCCGCTCTTCGACCTGCCCGTCCTCCACGAGGGAACCGTCTCATGGTCCCGCCTCCACGAGCGCGCCGGCGATCCCACCCGCCGCGCCCTGCTCGATCCG
>SLAV01000188.1 GCA_007126655.1 Haloferula sp.
CATGCGCAACCGTATCCGCCGTCTTGGAATTCAGGTTGAGCAGCAGCACCCCATCCAGGTCACCGACCGTGACGGATCGATCCTCGGCGACTTCCTGGCCGACCTCTTCGTCGATGACGAACTCATCGTCGAACTCAAAGCCTCTAAGGCCATCGCCGACGAACACGTTGCCCAAGTCCTCGGCTACCTCCGCGCCTCCGGCAAACGACACGGCCTGCTTATCAACTTCGGAGCACCCACACTCCAACTCAAAAAACTCGTATTATGATAAGCCCCAAAAAGCACAGAAAGCACAAATTCCAAGAATCCAATTTTGTGCCCCCTTATGCCTCTTGTGGCTAAATAATCATGAAATCCCTCATCCACTTCTGCCTTCACCAGAAGCTCGTCGTGCTTCTCCTGTTCGCGCTGGTCATCGGCTGGGGTGTGCATGTGGCACCGTTCGAACGCGACACCGGCGCGTTCCCGCGCAACCCGGTGCCGGTGGACGCCATCCCCGACCTCGGCGACAACCAGCAGATTGTCTACACCGACTGGCCCGGCCGTTCCCCGCAGGACGTCGAGGACCAGGTCACCTACCCGCTCACTGTCTCCCTGTTAGGCGTGCCCGGCGTGCGCGAGGTGCGGTCGTTCTCGATGTTCGGCAGTTCCTACGTCTATTTGATTTTCGAGGAAGACATCGAGTTCTACTGGAGCCGCGCCCGGGTGCTCGAAAAACTCAACTCCCTGCCGCCCGGCCTGCTGCCGTCCGACACCGCACCCGCCCTCGGCCCCGACGCCACCGGCCTCGGCCAGATCCTGTGGTACACCCTCGAAGGCCGCGACCCCGATGGCAACCCCGTCGGCGGATGGGACCTCGACGAACTCCGCGCCATCCAGGACTGGCAGGTCCGCTACGCCCTGCTCGCCGCCTCCGGCGTCGCCGAGGTCGCCTCCGTCGGCGGATACGTCCGCCAATACCAGGTCGATGTCGATCCCGACGCCCTGCGCGCCCACGACGTCACCCTCATGCAGGTGGCCGACGCCGTGCGCAAGGCGAACCAGGAAATCGGCGCGCGCAACCTGGAGATCAACGGCGTCGAATACTTCGTGCGCGCCACCGGATACGTCCGCGAAACCACCGAACTCGAAAGCGCCGTCGTCGTCTCCCGCGACAGCACGCCGGTGACCATCGCCGACGTCGCCACCGTGAACCTCGGCCCCGAAATGCGCCGCGGAGCGCTCGATGTGAACGGCGCGGATGCCGCGGGCGGCGTCGTCACCGCCCGCTACGGTGCCAACCCGTTAAAAACCATCCGCAACACCAAGCAAAAGATCGACGACCTCACCAGCTCGATGCCGATCCGCGCCGTCATCGATTGGAAGAAAACCACCCACAGCGAAGCGCGCGACTTCGCCGAAACCCACAACATCCACCCCGCCTTCGCCGCCGACGGCACGCCCGACGAATCCGCCTGGCTCGACTTCACCCGCGCCACCGACCGCGCCGATTGGCCCGGCTGGCTCACCACCTCGCGCGTCACCATCGTCCCGTTCTACGACCGCTCCCAGCTCATCGCCGAGACGCTCTCCACGCTCGACGACGCGCTCTACCAGCAGGTGCTCGTCAGCATCATCGTCGTCATCGTCATGGTGCTCCACCTGCGCGCCAGCCTGTTGATTTCCTCCATGCTGCCGCTCGCCGTGCTCATGACCTTCATCGCCATGAAGCAGTTCGGCGTCGATGCCAACATCGTCGCCCTCGCCGGCATCGCCATCGCCATCGGCACCGTCGTGGACGTCGGCATCGTCCTCACGGAAAACATCCTCAAACACCTCGACGAAGCGCCGCCCGACGCCGACCGCGCCGACGTCATCGTGCGCGGTGCGGCCGAAGTCGCCCCCGCCGTCACCACCTCGGTGGCCACCACCGTCATCAGCTTCCTCCCCGTCCTCACCATGACTGGCGAGGCCGGCCGCCTGTTCATCCCGCTCGCGCTCACCAAGAACTTCGCGATGATCGCCTCGATCATCGTCGCGCTCACCATCATCCCGCCCATCGCCCACCTGCTCTTCGGCGTGCTGCCCGGCTGGCTGCGCGGCCGCCGCGCGCTCTGCGCCGCGCTCACCGCCGTGGCCGGCATCGCCGCCCTCGCCATCTCCCCATGGCTCGCCGCCGCGCTGTGGGTCTTCGCCGCCGGCACCCTGCTCTCCCCGCTTGCCTCCGCCGGATGGGAACGCGCCGCCGTGCTCGCCATCAACCTCACCGCCGCGCTCGCCGTCGTCATCCTGCTCACGCTCGATTGGATGCCCCTCGGCCTCCAGCAAAGCACCGTGCGCAACCTCACCTTCGTCCTCCTTTTCGCGGGTTTCCTGCTCATCGCCTTCAAAATTTTCGAAGCGTTCTATCCGAAAATCCTGCGCGCCTGCCTCGCCCACAAAGCATGGTTCCTCGCCGCGCCCGCCGCCATGCTCGTGCTCGCCGCCTGCATCTGGCTCGGCTTCGAGCGCGTCTTCGCCCCGCTCGGCGGGCTGGCCGACGGGCGCGTCGCCGAAAACCGCCTCTGGGACGATGCCGCCGAGAAATTCCCCGGCCTCGGCCGCGAATTCCGCCCGCCGCTCGACGAAGGCTCGTTCCTCGTCATGCCCACCGTGAGCGCCCACGCCTCCATCGACGAAGTCATGGAAGCCATGCGCCGGCTCGACTCCGCCATCGCTTCCATCCCCGAGGTGGACCGCGTGGTCGGCAAACTCGGCCGCGCCGAAACCCCGCTCGACCCCGCGCCGATTTCGATGATCGAAACCGTCGTCAACTACCTGCCCGAATTCAAAAGCGACGCCCAAGGCCGCGTGCTGCGCTTCCGCACCG
>SLAV01000231.1 GCA_007126655.1 Haloferula sp.
GAGGGCGGTGAGGGCGGCGTGATCGAATTGGCAGTGGCGCGGGGTGTCCGGCCCGGTGCGGGCGAGGTTGGCGATGCGTGCGGGATCGTGGGCGACGGGTTTTCCGTCGAGATCGAGCAGGAGCCATACTGTGTCCCCGGCGGATTCAGTCCAGAGGGGCTGGCGGGAATCGGGATCGAGCGTTTCCGGATCGGGCCGGGGAATGCGGAAGCAGAAGAAGACGGCCCGGGTGCCGGGCGCGGGTGTGGCTTTTCCCGAGAAGGTCTTGAGCGGGAAATTTTCGACGCGCCCGATGAGTTCGGGATGGTCTTTGGCGAGTTGTTCGTATTCGAGGGCGAGTTGTTCCGAGGCGGTCTGTTCGCCCTCGAACTGCTCGTTGAGTTCCCTGACGGGGTCGAAGTCGTCTTCCGGGTGGAGCAGTTTGCGCCCTTCGATGCCGAAGGCCTTGGAAATGACGAGCGTCTTGCGGTTCACCTTGTTGTAGAGCCTGAGGAGGGTCTCCAGTTCATCGGGCGGGAGGAAGTTCCAGAAGATGACCGTGTCGCGGGTTCCTTCGAGTTCCGGACGGGCCTCCAGGATTTTTGTTTCGATGCCGGGGTTCATGCGTCGGTCCACGCGGCCGATCCGCTGCATGAGGCGGACGGGGTTCCAGTGGAGGTCGAAATTGACGAGCCGGTTGGCGTCCTGGAGGTTCAGTCCCTCGGCGAGGACGTCGGTGGCGATGAGGATCTGGATTTCCTTTTCGGGACCGGGTTGCGGCGCGTGGTTGTAGAACGGAGCGAAGCGGCGGATGACTGCGCTGCGCTGTTTTTGCGAGCTGCCGCCGTCGATGCGTTCGAGGTTTTTGAAACCCTTGGCCCGCAAATGGGTTTCGAGATACGCGGCCGTGTCGGAGAACTCGGTGAAAATGATGACTTTGCGCCCTTTCAGCTCCTTTTCCGTTTCCAGGAGCTTCGCAAGGGCGGTCAGTTTGGAATCGCGCTCCGGGCGCACGTCGCCGACGAGCCGGAGGAAGTCGGCCAACTGTTCCAGATCGTCCAGGGTGTCGTCGAGCATGTCGCCGATGCGGCAGGTCTCCGGATCGAGTGCCACCACGGCTTCGCGGTCGTCATCGGTGATGAACCCGACGCCCTCCTCATCGTCGGGCCAGAGGCTGTGTTGCACGGCATCGGAGTGTCCGAGGCGTCCGAGCAGTTTCGCGTGTTTGGTTTTCCAGCGTTCCAGGCGGTTTTTTTCGTGAGCTCGGGCGGCATGCACTTCGGCCCAGACGAGCAGGCGGTGCAGCAGGCGAACGCATGAGGACTCGAAGGCTTTGGCGGAGCTTTCGAAGCGCTTGAGGAAAAGCGTGCGGATCAGGGCGACGACCTGCTTCTGGCGGCCCGCTTCGAAATCGGCCTGGTCGGGCTGCTCGATGAGGTAGGAAAGCGGGTTGTAAATCGCCAGCGCAAACAGGGGTTTTTCGCGATCAAATGCGGTGGCCACGGCATCGAGGAGCCGCCCGTAGGTGATCTTCAATTGGTAGGCAGCGACGCGGGGCGCCCCGCGGTTCGGGAAAATGACCCTGCCGGTGCTCTCAAGTTTCTCGCTGGCCCGGACGTAGGCCCGGCTGCGCTGCACGACGAGTTCACCGAAGATTTCACGGCCTTCGCCACGCTGGCCGAGCATCTCGATGAAATCCGTTTCAAGCAATCCGTCGGCGGCCTGCTGTTGGAATTTCTTTTCGAGCCGGTTGAAGTGGCTTTGGAGGTTGTGGATGCCAAGGTTTCTCCCGCCCTCCGCGAAGTATGCCTGATCCTCGCCCGTGACGAGCCCCAGAATGTGCCGGAAGTCGTGCACGGAATTGTTGACCGGTGTCGCGGTGAGGAAGAAGACCTGCTTGGGACGGCTGCCCGGCTGGTTGATGTATTGCTGGAGTTTGCGGTAGCGGGACGCTTCTTTTTCGCCGGTGCCGGCGACCCCCGGGTTGCGGAAATGATGGGCTTCGTCGATCACGATGACGTCGGCATCCTTGATGGTGCGTGAAATCCGGCCGGGCCATTTTCCGCCGCGCTGGAGGTCGGTATGGCAATAGGATACGAGTGGCTGGAAGTCGCTGGAAAGGTGGGGCAGGAGGGATTCCACCACGGGTTCCCAGACATCCTCTTTCGCCGCCTTGGGCGCGAACAGGACGACGCGCCTGCCGTGGTGGGCGATCATGCGCTCGATGAGCATGAGGCCGACGTAGGTTTTACCCAGGCCGACGCCGTCGCAAAGGAAGGCCGCGCCATACCGTGATGCGATCTCGACGAGGTTCTTGTAGGCGTCGCGTTGGTAGCCCGCGAGTTTCGGGAAGATGATGGAGGACTCCTTGTCCCAGTCGTCGGGCGAAGGGCCGCGGTCCCGTGCGTATTCGAACAGGGCCTTTGCCCAAACCTCGAACGGACCGCGCTCCCGGGTGTGGTGCTCGATGACGCGGAGAATGTCGGGAGTCACATCCTCCGCATCGTTCCAGTGCTGTTCATACCATTCCTGAAGCGCGGTGACTTGGGAACCGGTGATCTGCACATTGAGTTCGACGTTGTCGCGGATTCCCGGGTAGGTGAGGTTTGACGAGCCGACGAGCGCTGCCGAGCCGATGACCGCGCTCCGGGCATGGGTGATGTAGGCTTTGGCGTGGAATTTGTCTTTTCGATAGACCCGGCATTTGAGCTGGCCGGACTTGAGCGCCGCAACGATGGCGGGGACGCCCTCGAGAAAATCGTCCTTCGACTTTTCCCTGTCGATGCTTTGATCCAGTTTGGCTGTAATGGCGGCAAGGCCGTCAGAGAACGCTTTTTTGGTGCGCTTGGAGACCTCATCGCCCATGAGGATGCGGATTTCCGGCACCGACTGCCATGTGCCGTCGAGAGCGAGAAGGCCGCCGACCTCGAAATAGCCGGTCGCCACGTCGATGGCTTTGGACAGCTCACACCATTCATTCAGGTAGCGGTGGACTTTCCAGTCGGAGTCGCTGTTATCGACAATGAAAAGATCTGATCCTGAACGGCTCATGTTTATCGTGTATTATCGTGTAAGGCTGGGACGCGAATTGATTGAGCCTCCATCCCAAAGCATGTGCATGCGGATGAAAAGCCCGATTCTCCGGCAGGAGCGGGGATCTGCCCGGGATTCCGCCGGGTTCATCACGCGATTCGGCCGATGCCGTCCATGAGCGGGCCGAATGTTATGGGAATTCAGCGCTTCCCATGGGACCGGCCTGGTTGGCAGACTGCGCGCCCACCGCCGCCAATTGCCAGACCCATGGATCAACTTCTCGTCCACGGCGGCTCCACGCTGAAGGGAGCCGTGAACATTTCCGGATCAAAGAACGCCTCGCTGCCGATTCTCGCCGCGACCCTGCTCACCGAAGACCCCTGCATCATCCGCCGGGTGCCGGATGTGTCGGACACGAACTACATGGTGCAGATCCTCAACGCGCTGGGCGCGGATGTGGAGCGGTCGTCGGGCACGGTGAGGATCACGGCGGGCGACGTCTCGCACGTCGCGCCCTACGAGCAGGTGCGGCGGATGCGCGCGTCGATCTGCGTGATGGGGCCGCTGCTGGCGCGCCACGGCAGGGCGGTGGTGTCGCTGCCTGGCGGCTGCGTGATCGGCGACCGGCCGGTGGACCTGCACCTGCGGGGCATGGAGGCGCTCGGCGCGAAGGTGGAATTCGAGGGCGGAAACATCCACCTCAGCGCGCCGGACGGATTGCGCGGCGCGGAGATGGATCTCCGCGGCGGTTCGGGCCCCACCGTGCTGGGCACCGGCAACGTGATGATGGCGGCCTGCCTGGCGGACGGCGTGACGGTGATCGAATCCGCCGCCGCCGAGCCGGAGGTGGTGGACCTGGCGGACTTCCTCACCGGCATGGGCGCGAGGATCACCGGGGCCGGTACCCGCCGGATCACCATCGAGGGCGTGCCCGCGCTGCACGGTGTGGAGCACACCGTGATCCCGGACCGCATCGAGGCCGGCACGTTCATGGCCGCCGCGGCGCTCGCGGGCGAGGGCGTCACGCTGCGCCGCGTCCGCCGCGATCACATGGAGGCGGTGACGCGCGCGCTCGAGGCCTCCGGGCATTCGGTGGCCTTCAACGACCGGGGCGACACCTGCAAGGTGAACCGGGGCGGATCCCCGTCCGGAGTGGAGCTGGAGACCGCCCCCTACCCCGCCTACCCGACCGACATGCAGGCGCAGATGACCGCGCTGCTGGCCACCACGCCGGGCATCAGCGTGGTGAAGGACACGATTTTCCCGCAGCGATTCATGCACTGCGCCGAGCTGAAGCGGATGGGAGCAGACATCAAGGTGGACCACGGCGTGGCGGTGGTGCGCGGGGTGGAGCGGCTCTCGGCCGCGCCGGTGATGGCGTCGGACCTGCGGGCGTCCGCCGCGCTGGTGCTGGCGGCGCTCACGGCGTCGGGAAGCACCGTGATCAACCGCCTCTATCACATCGACCGCGGCTACGAGCACATCGACGAGAAGCTGGAGGCGCTCGGCGCGGACGTCGAACGGGTGAAGGTGTGACGCGCGCGCCCCTCAGTCCACCTCGCCCTGCGGATAGAGTTCGTGGTATTTGATCGCCTCGACGGCGACGGCGGCGGCGGTGCCGAAGATGGTTTCGACGTCGGCGGTGCGCGGGATCTGTGCGGCGGGCCGGGCGAGGCCCATCACCAGTTGGCCGAAGCCCCTGGCCCCGGCGACGTGCTGGAGCAGCTTCATGGAAATGTGCGCGGCGTCGAGGTTGGGGAAGACGAGCACGTCGGCGGACGTGCGCGCTCCCGGGTCGGCGAGTTTGATTTCGGCAGCGGCCGGATCGAGCGCGACGTCGGCCTGGACCTCCCCGTCGATCTGGATTTCGAGAAAATCGCGCGCGACGATGTCGAGGGCGAGGGCGGATGCGGCGGCCATCTTGCGCGCGGAGTCATTGGTGGCGGAGCCTTTCGTCGAATGGCTGAGCATGGCGACGTGTGGCGCGCGCCCGAGGATGTGGCGGGCGAGCTTGCCGGTTTCCACGGCGATGGTCGCGAGCTGCTGGACGTCCGGCTCGAGGGACAGGCCGGTGTCGGCGAGAAAGAGCAGGCCGTCGCCGCCGACGTTTTTCAGGTGCTCGCCGCCCGCGAGGATCATCACGCCGAAGAGCTTCGGCACGTGGGGCAGCGGCTTGATCGTGTTGATGAGGGCGCGGAAATACGCGGCGGGCAGCGCCTGGTTGCCGCCGACGATGGCGTCGGCCTGGCCGTATTGCACCATCAGCGAGCCGAAATAGTGCGGGCGTGCCACGAGTTCGCGCGCCTCGCCGATTTTCATCGAGCGATAGCGGGACATGTTCTCCACCCGCTTGCGGAAAAGCTCGAAATCCCCCGCGTCGGGCGGATTGATGACGTGGATGAAATCCATTGGAATTTCCGCTGCGGCGGCCATGGAACGGATCTTTTCCCGGTCGCCCAGCAGGATGGGGGCGACGACCTGCTCGGCGACGAGCCGGGACGCGGCCTCGATCACGCGCAGATCCTCCCCCTCGGTGAAGACGACGCGCTTCGGGTGGCGTCGCAGTTGTTCGAGAAGGTGCCGGGTGACCTCGAGGCGGGCGGGTTTCATTGCGGAATTTCCTGGCATGCAAGGGTCGGTGCTTGAACCGTTCCACGGAACCTAAGATGAACGCAGGCGGTCCATCAACCGCATTCCCTGGAAATTTCACAAGCCGTGCCAGCAGACTATCACACGCACACGCCGCTCTGCCGCCACGCATCCGGCACGCCGGAGGCGTATGTCGATGCGGCGCTGGCGGCGGGGGTGTCGGAATACGGCGTGTCGGATCACGCGCCTCAGCGGCCGGAGCCGTTCGACGACTGGCGGATGTCCGCATCCGAATTGCCGGACTACCTCGGCTGGATCGAGCGCGCCCGCGCGCACGCGGCCGGGCGCGTCGCGGTGCGCGCGGGGCTTGAGTGCGACTGGCTTCCGGGCAACCGCGCGTGGATCGAAGACCTCGCCGCGCGCCACGACTGGGACTACCTGATCGGCTCGGTCCACTATCTGGACGGCTGGGATTTCGACAACCCGAAGTGGCTCGGTCGCTGGGCAACCGCCGACCTCGACGGACTCTGGGAGCGCTATTGGCGGGCCTATGCGGAAATGGCGGCGACCGGCCTGTTCGACATCCTCGCCCATCCGGACCTGGTGAAGAAATTCGCATACCGCCCGGCGGGCGACCTCGCGGGGTATTACGAACCGGCGGTCGCGGCGGTCGCGGCGTCCGGCGCGGCGATCGAGATCAACACGGCGGGCTGGCACAAACCGTGCGCGGAAGCCTATCCGGCGCCGGAGTTCCTGCGGATCGCGGCTGCCGCGGGCGTGCCGGTGGTGCTCTCGTCGGACGCGCACGACCCCTCCGAGGTGGGACGCGATTTCCCGCGGGCGCTGGAACTCGCCCGCACGACCGGCTTCGCGTCCACCGCCCTCTTCGCCGGCCGGGTCCGCCGCGCCGAGCCGCTGTAGGGCGTCTGGCTTGAGCTTATGCAGAGCTTGGAAAGATTGGGAAAAATTTTGCGCTTACCAACGAAGCACGAAAATGTCCGGTTGCCCCCGCCATGAAAACCGCACGACCACCCAACGTGCCCCGGCCGACGCCACATCGCTCCGCATCCGCACCGCCGGGCTTCCCGCGGATTGGCGAATCGCCAACGCCATGCCCGACGACGATCACCCTGCCCGGTGCCGGGCGCGAGGAGGGAAGCCGCCTCCGGCGGTTCATCCTCGAGGATTACAATTCTTGCCCCGGCCGAGACAAGAATTGCGTGATGACCCAAGTGCGGCCGTTCTTTCCGTCGAGACAACTTTTGTCGCGATCGCGACAAAAGTTGTCTTCAGGAAAGCTCAACGCCCGCCCCTTTCCATGAACTCTCAAGCCAAACGCCCTGCGAGCCGCTGCCGGCCGCCACGGACGGGCTTGCACGAGGGGGGCGGCGCGGATAGGATGCCCCAATGAGATTCAGCACAACGGCCCGCGCCGCATTGATCGCCCTCGCCGCCTGCCTGTGGGCGGTGCAACCCGCTCACGCCGAAGAAACCGACGGATTCGACGCGGTGGACGGCCCGAATGTCCGCGTGATGCGCCATGAGGATGGCGGACGTACGGTTTTCACCCGCTCGCCCGACCAGCGCACGCTGACGAAACGGACGTTCGGTGCGAACCGCAACCTCACGATGGTCACCGTCTACCGGATGGACGAGCACGGCAACCCGCTCAGTTGCCGCATCTACGACGGCCAGCGCGAGGAACTCTTCAAGGCCAGCTACGGCTATCACCGGCGGACTGGCAAATTGATCGAGGAGCGCCTGTTCGACGCGCGCGTGGAACGCATCGACCCTGAAACCGGGCGGGAGATGCCGGTGCGGCGGTTCATTTTCACCTACGACGCCCAGGGCAACCGCAACCATCCGATCGCGATCAACCTGCTGCCGGGCAAGACCGTGGAGGAGGTGTTCGATGTCGAATCCTCGGCCCTCGAGGAGAATCCGTTTGATGCCGACGGCAAAAGCCGCGCTCCGGTGAACCCGAAAGCCAGGCCCTTGGGCGGCGACCGGTGAGTCCCGCCGGGAACCAACCCGAAAGTCCGCGGATGGAACCGCCCCGCGTCAACCCGAAGGCGATGCTGCCGTGGCTGCTCGGCCTGGCCATCGGCGCGGGCGGTCTGCTGCAGGGGCTGCACTGGCGCTCACAGGCTCCATCGACGGCGCTCGAGGCGGTGGAAAGCCAGCTCGAAATGGTGACGGAGGAAAACGAAATCCTCCGCCGCGAGAACGAGGCGCTGAGGTCGCTCGCGCAGGGCGGCGGGGAAATGCCGGTGCCTCAGGAATTCATCGACCACATCGAGCAAGAGTTCGGGCTGAGGTTCCTGTCGTCGCCCGTCGTCCACCGTATCGCCGGCGAGGAACTGCGCTACCGCATCGCGGCGGCGGTGGAGAGCCGGTTCGGCCCCTCGGGCATTTACGACCGGCAGGACGCCTACCACCTGATCGGCTGGATCGGCGCGGACGTGAACCTGCTCGCCCAGCTCACCGCGGTGCGCGCGGTGGGCGTGCGCGGGTGGTTCGACGACGTGACCGGCGAGGGCTGGGTGACCGACCGTTTCGACATCGAGAACATTCCGGACCAGGGCGCGCTGATCCGCCTGCTCTCGCGGATCCTGCTGCACCAGCATTTCCCGCCGCCGCCCGGATATCCCGGCGACGACGCGGCGCGCGCCCGTGAGGCGATGCACGCCGGCGCGGCGTCCGGCGCGGAAGGGCGGTTCATGTCGGCCCAGGCGCGCTCCATCGGGTTCATGCAGGCGGATCAGGGCAATCTGGAGTTGGAAAGCCTGATGGCGAACATCTCGCCGTTCGTCGAGGGAATCTCGACGTTTCCGACGTCCACCGGCCGCGGCCTGGCGGACACGCTGCACGTGCAGGGCAACGAGGAGCTGCACGCCGTGCTGCGCGATCCGCCGCAAACCACGCGCGCCATCATCTACCCGGCCGAACCGGCGGATGACATCCGCGACGTGCGGCTGCCCGAACCGCCGGAGGAACCCTATCTGGTCGAAACCGCCGGGCAGCTCGGCCTGCGCCTGTGGCTCGATGCCGCTGGCGACCCCGGCATGGCGCTCGACCTTTCCTCCGCATGGCGCGGCGACCGCTACGTGCTGGTGCCCGATGGCGAGGAATCCGTGCTGGTGATCTGGGAAATCGAAATGAAGGACGACGACCGCGCCGGCCAACTGCTGGACGCGGCGTTGGAACGGGTCGCGGCGATGGCGGACATGGACGCCGACACCGCGCCGGAGGCGGGCGGGGTGGTGGCCGCGCCGGGTTCGCGCTTCCTCCGCGCGGACCGCGTGTCGCCCACGCGCGTCCGTTTCCTCAACACCCATGAGCGCGGGAGCGCGGAGCGGGAGTGGTGAGCGCGGCTCAGTCGCCGTCGAGCGCCTTGAGCGCGCGGGTCTCGGGGATGAAAATCATCGCGTCGTAGCGGTCGGCCGGGCGGCTGGGGACGTAGTTTCCGGCCTCGTTATCCGGGTGATAGATCACGCCGACGGCGCGGTGGGGGATGGTGTCGCGCCGGGCGGCGGGCGGGGCGTCGCCGGTGCGCAGGAACGCGCCGTCCGGAAAGCGCCCGTCGAGCAGCGCCTCTAGGCTGCGGGGCATGCCGGGCGGGATCGTCATTTCCTCGCGCTGTCCGCCCCACTCGCGCCCGGCGATCACGCGCCCGCGGTGGGTGGCGAAACCTAGCGCGAACACGGCGTCGCGCCCGAGGGATTCGCGTGCAAGGTGGCCGATGTTCACCTCGCCGCGCGCGGCCATGGCGGTGGCGCGGGCGTCGCCGATGTGGGTGTTGTGCGCCCAGACGATGCCGCGCGACCCGTCGCCGTGGCGTTCGAGCAGGCGGAGCGCCGTCTCGTGCATGTGCTCGGCGCGGCGGTTCCAGGATTCCTGCTGCTGCCCGGCCATGCCCATGAAATGCCGGTGCGCGCCCTTGATCACGTGGACCGCCTGCTTGGCGGCGAACCATTCGGCGGGATGCGCGCCATCGGCCCCGCGGGCTTCGCGCACGAGGTCCAGCGCGGCGGAATAGCCGGCAAGCACCTCGTTGCGGCGCCCGTGGTGCCCGCGCACGTATCCGCCGACGTCGTCCGGATGCGAAGCCATCGGCTCGAGTTTCCCGGAAATGCGCTCGGCCGCTTCCGGTAGATGCGATTCAACGAAGGCGGTGACGAGGTCGATGGATCCCCACGGGCCGTAAACGTCCATGCCGTGGAAGCCGACGCGCTGGTCCGGCTCCCGCCCGTCATTCCATTGGCGCAGCCATTCGGCGAGTTCGGCGATCTCCTCGTTGGCCCACAGCCATTCCGGCCAGCGTTGTTGGGCCTCCAGCGCCTCCCGCGCCGATTCCGCCGCGCCGGGCAGGTCCTTCACATAGCGGTTCAGCTCGTGAAGCGACGCCCAGTCGCCCTCGACGAGGATGAAGCGGAACCCGGCGTCCTCGATCAGGCGGCGCGAGATCCGGTCGCGCCAGACGTAATATTCGTGGGTGCCGTGCGTCGATTCGCCGAGCAGGGCGAGGCGGCGTTCGCCCATGGCTTCGGTCAGCGAGTCGAGCACCTCGCCCTCGTCGAGCGGTTGCGCCGTCTCCTCGAGCCATGCGAGCGGCTGGTTCGCGGTGTCTTCGGCCTGCGCGCGCGGAACCGCGCACAGGATGGCAAGCGTGAGAATCCATTTCGTAGCCTTCATTCCGGCATCCTGAACCAAATCCATCCGCACGACAAGACCCGCCTGGAGTCGGTCATGGCGGGTGTTCGCGCCAGCAGCAGCATAAAGGAAGTACATCACTCCGTACGAAATTGCCGAAAAATGGCCAAAAAAGCACAAAGGTCCCAAAGAAGAAAAAATCGCAATTTCCTGATTTTGTGAATTTTATGCCTCTTGTGGCCACCAATAGATTCTAATCCACCACATGTGGCGACCTCGCCTCCGGCTTCACCCGCCTCCAGTGCCCCGACTGCGGTCACGAACGCCTCCTCGCCTTCACCTGCATCCGCCGTCGCCAGAGGCTATGGCGGACAGGAGGGCCGCCACTTCTGCCCATCCTGTCACCAACGCCGCGTCCGCTCCACCAGCGACTGGATCGCCACCGCCGTCTGCCACGAAGTTCCCCACCGCCAATTTGTCTTCACCATCCCCAAAGTCCTGCGCGGCATCTTCC